>CBDUIJ010000139.1:0-13865 GCA_965367215.1 uncultured Granulosicoccus sp. | reverse complement strand
TGGGATTCAAACAGAATTCGCAAGCTGGGCAGCGCTGCCAGAGCGTCCTCCAGGGCTTCATCTGCGATGACAGGTTCAGGCGCTGCCGGGGCTTCAGGTACTGCCGGGGCTTCAGGAACTGCCGGGGCTTCAGGAACTGCCGGGGCTTCAGGCACTGGTGGTGCTTCAGGCGCTGGTGGGGCTTCAGGCACTGGCGGGGCCTCAGGTGCCGTCACCCTTGCAGGGTTTGACGCCGTAGGTGGGTCGATTGCGACCGGCGCTTCATCGCCTCTGCTTTCGTCGATACGAATTCGCTCAACCAGAGAAAATTGCCCGAGCGAGCTCAGCGCTTCGCTGATGATGGCATCGTGATCCTGACGGTTATGGGCAGTTCCCGAAAGGGTGATCTGGCGTTCCAGTACCTCGATCTGAGGGTTGTCCACCGCTCGCATCAACGGGGCGACACGCAAGATGGAATCGACCCATTCAGCTCTTTCGACCGAGGGGCTGGTCTGGATGGTATTGCTGACAACCTCGAGTTCGAAGGCGTCCATGGCCTGGCGAACCAGCTCTGTCAGGTTGTCACCGCTCGACATGGTGCCGTTGAGCGCCAGAATATTGCCGGCGACGCGCAGGGTCATGGAAGGCAGCGTTTCGGCTTGTGACTCGGCAGGTGGTAACAGTGCTGGGGAGGGCAGGTCCTCGGTCGCCTTCATGGCGATGGCTTCGATGGGCTCTGGCCTCTCGCCCGGGCTGTCCGGTTCTTCGTCCGGCAAGTCGGTTCTTGCCATGGGTGAGTTTGCCGAATCGTCACCTGCGTCTTCCGGCGGCAACTGCAGTGCGAGTTGCTCATCACCCGCATTGGCAGCATCATCCGCGGGGAGTATCGGCACGGCGACGGCAGGGATGCTCAGTCGGTCCTGGATTGATCTGACGCCGGGTGCTTCGCTGGCGGCGAGCAATACGGCTTCTCTGGTCTGGTTGTCATTCACCAGTCCACTCAGGCGCACTTGCTGCCCGGTGACCCTGATGGCGACGGTGGAGGCATCCAGCGAAGCAATGGATTGCTCCACATTGCTCTGCACTTTCTGTTCAAAGCGCGGTATGGCGAAGGTAGCGCCACCCCAGACAATAGCCGCCATTCCCGCCAGCCAGACGATGACCCAGGCGAGTGTCGAGCCGTGCTGGGCTCTCAGATGTGTTCGGTTGATCACTAGTTCAGAGCCGATCCAGGTCGAGTATCAGGTTAGACAGACGATTGATTATACAGACTGCTTCTGGCAAGACAGCGCTTGTTTTTCGACACAGGTGTCAGCATGCAAGGCAATCCGTCCTGTGATTCGGTAGGATCGAACCTTTCACAGGCAATAGTAAGAGACGCCCATGCTTTACCGAGGACTGTTTGTGGCTCTGAGCATCCCCTTGCTCATGCTTGCTGGCGGCAGCGAATCCCGGGCACAGGAATACAATGCCTTGAAAGAGTGCATTGCCCTGTCGCCTCTGAATGATGATATCCACAACTGCATGGACAACTACCTCGACTTGATGGACGGTAGTCTCAGGAACATCACGGAGTATGTTGCCAGTTCGCTGGATGGTGATGCCAGAGCCGGTCTGGAGACCTCCCAGGCTGCCTTTGTCGAGTACCGGCGGCAGAACTGTCTGTGGTATCTGGAGTTCTCCTCGCCACGCTCCGAGGCGGAGCAGATTGCGAAGAACTGCCTGTCGAACATGTCTCAACAGCGATTGCAGGAGCTGCAGGCATTGCTGCGTAGTGACGAGAGTCAGAAGCAAGTCACCAGTGGTTTCTACGTTTATGGTGCCGAGCGCAATTCCTTTCAGCCTTGCGGTTCAGACAATCGTTACTGGCTGGAAGGTGACGATAGTCAGGTCGGGCTGGCGCAGCAGCAATATCTGTCGGTAGCCAGCAGCGACCTGCAGGTGCTGTACGCCACCTTTGCAGGCAACATGAATGATGAGGCACAGGCGCCGCCGGGCCATCAGGGCGTGTTCGAGCTGGAAGCCCTTGTCGATCTGCGCGTGCCGACAGAATCCGATTGCCGCCTGCCGGGCGAGACAGTGCAAGCGACGGCTGCAGAGCCCCCGCCGGCGGCGAGAGTATCGACAGCCAGCGATATGCCGGTGGAGCTGCCGCCTGCAGCACCGGACGATACCGAAGAGCAGCTGATAGCCTACTTTGGCGACTGGCTTGTCGATTGTGCCGATTCCAGCGGCATTCGCGGGTGTCGTTTAAGGGTCAATCTGGGAGGCGCGCAGGCTTTGCCGGCAGCCTCGCTCTCCATCATTCGTCAGAAAGGACAGGCGACCTCGATTGAAGTGTTCTTCAGCGGGCGTGAGATCGACCAGCCCGCACGCATACTCTGGTCGGTTGATGTATTGACCTTCGGTGATATCGTCGGATCGGAAATACGGGTTGATCAGACAGGTACTCGTCAACTGGTTCCAACCAGCGCTTTTCTGAATGAGGAGCTGCTACCGACCATGATCAAGGGCACGGAAGTGGGAGTGGAAGTGCTGAATTCCCTGGATGACGATTCCGGTGAACGATATGCAGGTTCACTGCTGGGTGTCACCAAGGCGCTTACCTTTGCTGACGATTTCATACGCAATGGCGGATCGTGACATTGACTGACAATGCAATTCCGTCACCTGTCGTGAAAACGGTGTCAAGCGAAGGTCAACGGTCGTACAGCAAGCGTGCCTGGGTGTTTGCCGGTGGTGACTTCGACCGAGAGCATTTTCCGGCTGACGACGTTGAATCCGGTGATCTGGTCATCTGTGTTGATCGAGGCCTGGAGCACTGTCTGGCTGCGGGCCTGGAACCCACCTTGCTCATTGGCGATTTTGACAGTGTTGATGAGCAAGTGCTGGAGCAGCCCGCTCTTGCGCATGTCCCGAGACACGTCTACCCGCCCGCCAAGGCCGCCAGTGATCTGGAACTTGCGCTGCAGCTGCTGGCGGAGGATTCATTGTCAGTCGTGAATATTCTCGGGGTCTCCGGGGGGCGCACAGACCACATGCTGTTCAACTGGTCGCTGCCGGCCTTGCGGCAATGGCCGTTCAGGCTGGTTCTGTTGGATGGCACCACTTGCTGTCATGTGCTTCAGGGAAAGGATGAGTGCCAGTTCGAGGCACGCCCGGGTCAGACCTTGAGTCTGCTGGCCAAGAGCCGCTCGACAGGGGTCACGACCACAGGTCTTCGCTATGCACTGGATGATGCAACTCTGGAGGTCGGTAGTACGCTCGGTTTGAGCAATGTCGTGGATAGCGAGACGGTGAGAGTCAGATCCAGCAGCGGTACCTTGCTGATCATGATCAACAGAGATCAGCCCAGCGACGCTGGTTGATGGTTGACGGTATATGACACGCTACGGTTCAAGCCGTGATTGAAACACTCAGAGGCAGACAATGAAGGCCAGCAAGATGATCGACGTGCGCAGTGACACAGTGACGCAGCCCGGTGAGAGGATGCGGGCAGCTATCGCCAGTGCGGAGGTTGGAGATGATGTCTACGGCGATGATCCGACGGTCAATGCCTTGCAGGAATTTGCCGCAGATCTGCTCGGCCATGAAGCCAGTCTGTTCATGCCGACCGGTACTCAGTCCAATCTCGTGGCCTTGCTGACTCACTGTCAGCGAGGCGATGAATACATCGTCGGTGCCGATGCGCATACGTACAAGTATGAAGGCGGTGGCGCGGCAGCTCTGGGCGGCATACAGCCCCAGACGGTGCCATTCGGTACGGATGGAGAAATCGACCTTGATGATGTGGCCTCTGTGTTGAAGGAGGACGATATACACTTTGCCAGAAGCCGTCTGCTGTGCCTGGAGAACTCACAACACGGCCGCGTGCAATCGCTGGATAGCATGCAGGCGGCGCGTGACTTTGCTCGGGAGCATGGCTTGAAGCTGCATCTTGACGGTGCCAGAATGGGCAACGCGGCAGTTCGTCTCGGGGTGTCTCTGAAAGACATCGCGGGGTGCTTCGACAGCGTATCGCTATGCCTGTCCAAGGGGCTCGGGGCGCCAGTGGGATCCTTGTTGGCGGGCGATCGTGCATTCATCAAGGAAGCTCTGCGATGGCGCAAGGTCACTGGTGGTGGTATGCGTCAGGTCGGCATGCTGGCGGCTGCCGGACAGCTGGCTCTGACAGATGGCCTGGCAAGACTGCAGGAGGATCATGACAATGCGAGCTATCTGGCAGAGCGCCTGTCGGGGCTGGCAGGTGTCACGGTCAGAGAAGGCTGGACACAGACCAATATGGTCTGGCTCGATTTTGAGCATGACTGCGGTGCTGCCTTGTCGGCGTGGGCCAAAGAGTCCAATATCCGCCTGTCCGCGTATGGACGGGTCTGCCGCCTGGTGACGCATTGCGACGTCAAACGAGAAGATCTGGATCAGGTGGTGGACGTCATCACCCGTTTTTTCGAACAGAAATAGTGCTGCTCATTCTGTCGCTCGAGCCGCTTTGGCAAGGCGATGCCCTGCAAGTGATGCAGTAACATTGGAATCAATAGAAAGGTAGCAATCAATGAGTGCAATCAGACCGTTTCATCTGGCTTTTCCCGTGCATGACCTGGAAGCCGCTCGTGCCTTCTACGGTGAAGTGCTGGCTTGTCCGCAGGGGCGGGAAGACACACACTGGATCGACTACAACCTCTACGGTCATCAGATCGTGGCGCACCTGGATGAATCTCGTGCAGCCAGTGGCGCCATCAATAATGCGGTTGACGGGGATGCTGTACCGGTGCCGCATTTTGGTGTCGTACTGACTCTGGAGCAGTTCGACGAACTGAAGGCTCGATTGGAAGCCAGAGAGGATACGCGTTGGGTCATCAAGCCTCGTGTGCGTTTTGCCGGGGAGGTGGGTGAGCAACGCACGATGTTCCTGCTCGACCCTTCCGGCAATGCACTGGAATTCAAGGCATTTGCCGATGATTCGCAATTGTTCGCAGCCTGATCAGGCGTTTTGTATTTCTGCGGATATTACGATGCACGTATTCGTGATGTGCAGCCGGGCGTTTGCGGATTGAACCGGTTGATCGCGCTATCGTGATCAGGCATGACATGTGGGGGAGCGGCCACGTTGGCGGCTCTACCCTTTGCGCATGATCCTGCCATCCACCAGACGAAGCACTTCAGCCTGCATGGCGGTGGCATCGTCTTCATCGTGAGTGACCATGATGACGCAGGGTTTGTAGGTTTCAATCAACTGACGCAGCAAGGCCGTCATTTCCTGCCGGGTCAAGGCATCCAGCGCGCTGAAGGGCTCGTCCAGTAACAGGATCGGTCGTCGTCGCAGCAGGGAACGAGCCAGAGCCACACGTTGTTGCTCACCGCCGGAGAGGCTACCGGGCAACTTGTTTTCGTGCCCCGCAAGGCCGACATCATCCAGTACGGACTGGATAGCCAGTATCTGTTTGTCGCTCAGCTTCAGCCCGGGATCGATACCCAGGCCGACGTTCTGCCGCACCGTGAGATGGTTGAACAGGTTCTGTTGCTGGAACAGGCTGGTGACCGGTCTTTCAGCGGGTTCCAGTGACAGCAGTGATTCTCCCTGCCATCGTATGTCACCCTCGTCGGGGCGCATGAATCCGGCTATCAGATTGAGCAGCGTGCTTTTGCCCGACCCACTGCGCCCCAGCAAGGCATAGATGCCGTGGGTGTTCAGACTCAGGTCAAACTGCCAGTGACGCGGCCCCAGCGACAGTGTCAGCTTGTCAAGTTCCAGCATGATCCTTCCCTCCGATAAACCACTGGATGACGGCGAACAACAGCAGGCAGGTCAGTAGCAGGATGCCGGCAGTCACTGCGGCCTCTTCCAGCCGGTAGCTGCCCATACGTTGATACAGCAACAGCGGCAAGGTTCTGACCCGCTCGGAACCGAACAGGGCGATGGCACTGAGATCGCCTGCGGCAAGTGTTGCCGACAGGGCCAGGGACAAGGCCAGCGGTTTGCGCAGCTGCGGCCAGTCGATATGCCGCCATCGGTTCCAGCCCTGTATTCCCAGGGAACGCAGCAGACGATCCTGCGCGCTGGCGGAGTTCATCATGGGGGCTTCCAGAATCCGCAGGACAAAGGGCAGTGCCATCAGACTGTTGATCATGATGACCAGAATCAGGGCGATGGAAAAGACATCTGCCAGAGGACGCAGCAGCAGAAACAGACCGGTGCCCAGTACCAATGGTGGTAAGACCAGGATGATGTTGCCGGTGAGTTGCAACCACTGACCCATTCGCTCCCGAGCCAGTCGTATGCGCAGGTAACGTGCGCTCTGCAGCAGGGCGAGTCCCAGGGTCACGGACAGGCAGGCAGCCGACAGGGATACGGCGATCGTATTGCTCAGGGCTGACAGGGTGGTGCTGTCCAGCAGCACGCTGAGCGTCTTGCCATTGAACGAGGAGAGTACCAGTGCCAGCAGGGGCAGCAAGACAAAGACGATGCCGATGAAGAGTATGCCGCCATGGATGAAATTCCACGTGGTGCCAGGCCAGAGACCTTGTCGTGGGTCATCCTGCACGGTGTCAGACTTGCTGTTTTGTCCTGCCTTGTAGATATCGAATCCCATGCTGTTGTCGTGACGCAGTACGGTACTCAAGGCCATCAGCGAGAGGCAGATCAGCAGTTGTACGCAGGCCAGAGACACCGCCAGGGTGATGTCGAAATCGAAACGCAGAGCCTGATAGATGGCAACTTCTATGGTCGTGGATCGAGGGCCTCCACCGAGTGTCATGACGATGGCGAAGCTGGTAAAGCACAAGGTGAATATCAGCAGGGCCAGAGCTGGCAACTGGTGCTTCATGCGGTGCCATTCGAGGTGTCGAAAGATGGCCCAGGGTGTCATGCCGAGCTGACGACACAGGCGCCAGTTGTCGGCAGGAATGCTCTCCAGTGAGTTCAGTAGAATGCGAGCAGCCAGAGGCATGTTGAAAAAGACGTGAGCAATCAGAATACCCGGCAGGCCGTAGAATGCCAGCGGTTTGATATTGCCCAGTGCCAGAAATTCATTCAACCAGCCGGTTCGTCCGAATACTGCAACAATGCCGTAGATGGCGACGATGGTGGGAATGACCAGTGACAGACTGAACAGGGAGACGATCAGTGAGCGGCCGGGGAAGACGGGTTTGTGGGACAGCGCCAGTGCTACCGGGATGGCGCTGAGCAAGGCCAGAACCGTCGAGGCCAGAGCCTGATACAGACTGAAGCGGATGACGCGCAGCAAGTAGGTGTTGTTCGCCATGCCCTGCCAGTCGATGGCGCCGGCCTCTGCGAGCATGGCAGCCAGCGGCAGCAAGGTCATGGCGGCAATGATCAACAGCGCCGCTGTGCCACTGGCCCACCAGGGCCAGCGTGTCGACATGATCAGCTTCCGGTAGAAGCTTCAAGCCATTCGTTGATCCATGACTTGCGTCCATCCCGCACTTCTTCCGGGGTGAACTGCAATGTCTTCACTGGCGTTATCAACCTGTCGAAGGAGGCCGGCAGTTTGTCTTCCAGATCGGTGACCGGGTACATGACGTTGCCCAGTGGGATGCTGGCCTGGGCTTCCTGGCTGACCAGATAGTTCAGGAATTCACGGCCCAGCTCCTGTCGGGGAGATTGTTTCAGTAGTGCTGCCACTTCAACTTGCAGATAATGCCCGTCACTGAAAGGGGCGGCCTGGTAACGATCTGTCTCATCGATTTCCATGTGATAAGCCGGGGAGGTGCTGTAGCTCAGCACCAGCGGCGCTTCGCCATTGAGAAACAGCGAGAAATAAGCTTCGCTCCAGCCCTTGGTGACGGTCAGGATATGTGGCTGCAATGCCTGCCACTTCTCCATGGCCTTGTCGCCGTAGACCGATTTCATCCACAACAGCAGGCCCAGGCCCGGGGTGCTGGTTCTCGGATCCTGAATGATGATCTTCAGCTCTTCGGAAGCTTCGATGAGTTCGTCAAAGCTGGTGGGCGGCTCAGGCAGGGCTTCGGTGTCGTAGACGAACGCGAAATAGCCGAAGTCGAACGGTACGAAGGTGTCGGACGTCCATTCGGTGGGCAGTTCCAGTGTGCTGGTGTCCACGCCGGATCTGGCCAGCAGACCGGTATCTTCGGCAATGGCCATCAGGTTGGTGTCGAGGCCCAGTACGACATCGGCCGGGCTTGACTTGCCTTCCAGCTGGACGCGATTGAGAATGCCGGCAGAGCTGTCCAGAGCGACGAAGTTGATGGTGCAATCGCCACATTGCTCCTCGAAACCGGCTTTGATGGCAGGGCCTGGACCCCATTCGGCCGTGAAGGATTCATAGGTGTAGACGGTCAGGCTGCGCGCTTCGTCAGCGGCTTGCGCGTTTGCCAGTGTCATGGCCCAGGTGGTACCGGCAAGCAATGCGGTAGACAGCAGGTGTCGGCAGGTTCGTGCGGTGGACTGATTCATACGCATAGAGGTGGGTACGCTTGTCATGCTCATCGTGGACAACAGTGAAGTCGAGAGATGATGACCTGACGAAGGTACTGCTACTCAATCCCTACGCCGGTGCTAGCCGGTTCAGGTTCTGCGGGTTGTCCCGGCTGAATTGCAGCCGGACTCTCAGCCTTGTGGGCACCCCGTTGAGTCATCACATATGGCCTTGACGGCCGGTGCCAGTTTCTCGTATTAGCCACGTGCTTGCAAGCGGGCTGTGGGTGGATGGCTTATCGTGCATAGGGGCGAGGAGAGCCATCGTGGGTGGTGTTGAAGCGCTTGTAGCTCCACAGGTACTGTTCCGGGCAGAGTGCGATGCACCGTTCGACACCGCTGTTCAGCGCCGTGGCGGCCTGCAGCGCATCACTACCGGATACGGCGTCATCGGCTGGCAGGATGTGGAACCGCCAGCCCTTGCCCTTGGGCAGACGTTCTGCGACGCAGTAGAGTACCGTGGCGCCACTGCGGTGGGCCAGTTTGGACAACAGCGTGATGGTGAGTGCGGGTTTGCCGAAGAACGGTGCAAAGATGCCGTTCGGACGATCAGGCTCCTGGTCAGGCAATATGCCGACGATACCGCCTGATTTGAGAATCTTCAGACCGCGCCGGATGCCGGCCGCATCGAGAGAGGCAGGGTGACCTCGCAGATGAGCACGCCAGCGAATCAGAACGCTATCGAGCCGGGGGTTACGGGGGCTGCGATAGAAATAGGTGAAGGGTTCGCCCTTTGACAAGGGGGCCGAGCACAGTTCCCAGTTGCCCAGGTGAGGCGATACGAACAGGCAGCCCTTGCCGGACTTCTGAGCATCAAGCATCAATTGTTGCCCGGGAATTTCGAGAATCTTGCGTTCTGTCTGTTCGAACGGGCGATGCCAGATCCAGGCGCACTCGGTGAGCTGCTTGCCGGTTTCGATCAGGCTGTCGCGGCATAGCTTACGGCGCTGAGTCTCACTCAGGTCGGGGTAGCAAATGTCGAGATTGATCTCGGTGATTCTGCGTAACTTGCCATTGAGTAGCCAGGCACAGAATCCGACGAAGGCGCCGACGGCCTGATTCATTCGCAGGGGGAGCCAGCTGAGCATTCTGGCGAGAAGGCGGGTGAGCTGCACGGATATCAGGAAACCTGTTATGACGAACGTTCAGTTTAGCCTGTGTAACTGCAGGAACTAAATCGTTAGAATCGTCTTCGGGTAATGTTCTACCTGCCACTGACTCTCCCGATGAGCGATAGCGCTGATTCGATCGATACGATTTCCCCCACGGACGCCTGGTCAATGATGCAGACCGATCCCGGTGTGACGCTGATTGACGTTCGTTCGGATATGGAATTTCTGATGATCGGCCACCCGAGGGGCGCGGTGAATGTGCCGTGGATCGATGCACCGGATTGGGTGGTGAACGAACATTTCGTGGCCAATGTCAGGAAGGCGTTGCTGGGCAAGGTGTCGGCCAAGGGGCGTTCTTCGTCGCCGCTGTTGCTGATCTGTCGCAGTGGCAATCGATCGCACGATGCGGCGCAGGTTCTGCTACGAGAGGGGCTGGCGGATGTCAGAGTGATCGAATCAGGCTTTGAAGGGCCGCTCAATGACGAGCATCACCGCAATACGGTTGCGGGATGGCGATTTGAAGGCCTGCCCTGGGAGCAGTGCTAGTAGCGGTGGAGGCGGGAAGGGACGGCGCCGTTGATCGGCGCATCGACCCAAAACACCCGGCCGTCCGGTGGCCGGGCTGAACCATCCTGGCTCCTCAGGTTGATGTGGTCATCAAACGTGCAATTCATCCAATGAATTGAACATCCTTGTTGAAATACATCGTCCTTGATACTTCCCTGTGTGTGGTGTTCCTGACCACAAATTCATTATCGGCGCATCGTGGTGGAACTACTATCGGAAGTTCCGTCTTTTTGCGTCAGAAAACTCCGATATTTGGGTAGGAATTTTCCTACTTTGCCCCGAAACGTGTCCTGCTTCCGGAAAACATCTATCTAGTGATCGCTCTAATTCAACGCGTTACCCGCGCCTCTGTCACTATCGACAATCAGGTCACCGCCCGGATCGACGCCGGCATGCTCGCCCTCATCGGCGTCCAGAGACCAGACACCCATGAATCGGTCAGCCAGCTTGCCGAGAAAATGCTCGGCTATCGGCTGTTCGAAGATGCCCAGGGCAAGATGAACCTGGATATTCGCGACAGTGGCGGGCAGTTACTGCTGGTGCCTCAGTTCACCCTGGCAGCAGACACCCATAAAGGGCGCAGACCCGGTTTCTCCAGCGCCGCCTCACCGCAACAGGCAAATGAGCTGTTCGAAGCCTTGGTCAGCGTTGTATCGAATGATCCGCTGAAGGTGGCCCGAGGAACGTTCGGAGCCGATATGCAGGTGGCCCTGGTCAACGATGGGCCGGTAACTTTCTGGCTGGAGACACGTCCTCCAGCGTGAGTGTGGGGCTGAATCGAGGACAGTATTTGGACGTCTGGCCAGATTGTGGGTGTCAAGTAGTGGGCGGACGGTGTATGCTCCCGCGCTTTTGCGGGAGATATGTGGGTGTCCAATCGCAGAGCGCAGGTAAAGCGGAGTACGCTGGAAACCCAGATTGCGGTGGAACTGCTTCTGGATGGGCAGGGCAATGGCAAGTTCCAGACTGGCGTGCCTTTTCTCGAGCACATGCTGGATCAGATATCGCGGCACGGTTTGTTCGATCTGGACATCATGTGCAAGGGTGATACACATATTGATGACCATCACACCGTCGAAGATATCGGCATCACGCTGGGTGATGCGTTTGCGCAGGCGCTGGGTGATCGCAAGGGCATCGTTCGTTATGGCCACGCCTACGTTCCTCTGGATGAATCGCTCTCGCGGGTCGTCATCGATTTTTCAGGTCGTCCCGGTCTGCATTTTCATGCTGATTTCAAACGAGCGAAAGTTGGCAACTTTGACGTGGATCTGACATCCGAGTTCTTCCAGGGCTTTGCCAATCACGCGAAAGCCACCATTCATATGGATGTCCTGCGTGGCGTCAACGACCATCACAAGATTGAAACGCTGTTCAAGGCATTTGGAAGAGCCCTGAGAATGGCCTGTTCCATTGATGAGCGAGCGGCAGATACGATGCCATCGACAAAGGGCACCCTGTAGGTCATCGCACCTG
Source organism: uncultured Granulosicoccus sp. (assembly GCA_965367215.1). Taxonomy (GTDB): domain Bacteria; phylum Pseudomonadota; class Gammaproteobacteria; order Granulosicoccales; family Granulosicoccaceae; genus Granulosicoccus. Next base: position 2,276 of record CBDUIJ010000139.1, on the reverse strand, counting down.
GGGTCTTGAACGAATTTTTCCCGCCAGGCCGGGAACCTGAAAGAGTCTGAGCAATATCATGCAGAAAATAGCCGTCATCGACTATGGCATGGGCAACCTGCGATCGGTGTCCAAAGCCATTGAACACGTGGCTGACAACGCCGAAGTGGTTGTCAGCTCGGATGCTGCCGTCATCGAATCTGCTGATCGAGTGGTTTGCCCGGGACAGGGTGCAGCCAAGGACTGCATGGCTGCGCTGCAGCAAAGTGGTCTGGCACAAACGATTCTGAGCATCGCTGGCACTCGCCCGTTTCTCGGTATCTGCATGGGATATCAGGTCTTGCTGACCCATAGCGAAGAGAACAACGGTGTGGAGTGCCTGAACATCGTCCCCGGCGAGGTGACGCGCTTCGCCGATCCATTGTTCGACGCTGGAACGCGGCTGAAAGTCCCTCATATGGGCTGGAGCGAAGTCCGCCACGCCCGTGATCATGCGCTTTGGGCTGATATCGACGATGCCAGCCGTTTCTATTTTGCGCACAGTTATTACTGTGTACCTGAAGACGACGGTGCGGTTGCCGGTACATGCCATTACGGCCATGACATTGCGGTTGCCGTGGCGGCACCCAATCTCTTTGCCTGCCAGTTCCATCCGGAAAAGAGCGCAAGGGACGGCCTGCAGTTGCTGAAGAATTTTGCCACCTGGGACGGTCGATAGTCAGGAAAGTCCTCTGGAGTCAGCTGGCTGCCCGTTCCATGCTGGATGTGGGTGTCTGGTCTCTGCCGGAACTCGGCATTCATGGTTGTCCTGCTTCTCCGAAAGACAAGACACCCATATCAATTAACAAGAAAATGGACCCGATTCGATGCTGATTATCCCAGCCATAGATATCAAAGACGGTAAGTGCGTGCGCTTGCGCCAAGGGCGTATGGATGACGACACCGTGTTCGATGAGAACCCCGTGAACGTTGCCAAGCGCTGGCTCGATGAGGGAGCACGCCGAATTCATCTGGTTGATCTGGATGGAGCGTTCGCCGGTGAGCCGCGAAACGCGGGCGTGGTGGGCGAAATCTGCAAGGCCTGTGGCTCGGTACCTGTGCAGATAGGCGGTGGTATTCGCTCGATGGATATCGCCAGTGCCTATATAGATGTGGGTGTCCAATACCTGATCATCGGAACCCTGGCGGTGAAGCAGCCGGAGTTTGTCGACGAGCTGTGTCAGCGATTTCCCGGGCATGTCATCGTTGGCCTTGATGCGAACAACGGGTTCGTGGCCACCGAAGGCTGGGCTGAAGCATCGAGCGTTACCGCCGTATCCCTGGCGCAGCGGTTTGAAGATGTGGGTGTCTGCTCGATTGTCTACACTGATATCAGTCGAGATGGCATGATGCAGGGCGTGAACACGGAAGCGACGGCAGCTCTTGCGGATGCCGTGAACATTCCGATCATTGCCTCTGGCGGCGTGACCAATATCGATGATATCCACGCGCTGGGACGTGAGCGGCATCGCGGCATCGAAGGGGCTATCGTAGGGCGCGCTCTGTACGAGAAAACCATTGACCTGGCCGCCGCCCAGGCACTGGCAGATTCCTACGTCAAGGGCACTCCGGAGAGCTGATCATGGGTTTGGCCAAACGAATCATTCCCTGTCTGGATGTTGATGCCGGGCGTGTGGTCAAGGGCGTCAAGTTCCTGGATATCCGCGATGCCGGTGATCCGGTCAACGTTGCACGAGGCTACAACGAAGCCGGTGCGGACGAAATCACCTTCCTCGATATCACGGCCAGTTCCGATAATCGGGATACGATCGTGCATGTGGTGGAAGAAGTAGCCTCCGAGGTGTTCATTCCCTTGACGGTTGGCGGGGGAATCCGAGCTGTCGAGGATGTACGCAGGTTGCTGAACGCGGGCGCAGACAAGGTCGGTATCAATACGGCAGCCGTCAACCGGCCGGATCTCGTGCGCGAAGCCACCGACAAGGTCGGTGCGCAGTGCATCGTGGTAGCACTGGATGCAAAATCGGTCAGCGCTCCTGGCGAATCGCCACGCTGGGAAATATTCACGCATGGAGGCAGAACGCCGACTGGCCTGGACGCCGTGGAATGGGCTATCAAAATGGCGGAATACGGTGCCGGCGAGCTGTTACTGACCAGTATGGATCGGGATGGCACGAAGGTCGGCTTCGACCTGGCTCTGACTCGCGCCATTACCGATGCCGTGGAAATTCCGGTTATTGCCTCTGGTGGTGTCGGAAATCTGGATCACTTGTGCGATGGCGTGCTCAAGGGCGGCGCAG
>CBDUIJ010000138.1:0-13870 GCA_965367215.1 uncultured Granulosicoccus sp. | reverse complement strand
CGACGTCGGCGACTTCGCGAAGTTCAATTTGCCCGCGTTCTGCTTCGCCTTCACGGTCAGGTAGGTCGATGCGTAGCCGGCCAAGATTGGCGTAGTCCGTTCGGTACTCTTCTTCCAGACGAACCAGCAAGTCGAAGCGCCGCTGGCCTTCGAGCACCTGCGAGACGACTTCACCCTGCAATGCCGTCTGCAAGACATCGGCAACATATTCACGGGTCAGTCCATAAAACGCTAAGTCGTCCGCTCGTAATTTGATGTGTAGCTCGGACGTCTCGCGAATCGGTTCGACGATCGGGGGCGTGATTCCGGGAACATCTTGAATGGTTGTTTTGATCTGCTCGGCAACTCGCTGCAGCGTGTCGAGATCATGGCCTTGCCGCTCAGGCAGTATGGGGTCATCAAGCCAAGAGCTTTCGACAAGGATGTCGCCATGATCAACAACCGCAAGACCCGACGATACTTCACCTGCCTGCGTGTCCTGTGCCTGCTGTGCGTCTGCATTCGGGTTGGCCCTGCCGCTGCGGGAACACCACCAGGGCCCGGACTGGAAGATCCGCCGGTACAGGACCGCTATTCGCAAAGTCCACGCCTGCAGGTCTATTCGCGAGCCGGTGCGCGATATGAATCGCGTGTATCTGGCACCGTCACGGACGAGGAGGACCCCGTTGATGATGAGGTCGCGATTGGCCAGAGTGTGGACATCAACAGTGCCTCGGCGGAAGAGCTGGCGGCTGCCTTGCCCGGAATCGGTCCGAGCAAGGCTCAGGGCATTGTCGAGTGGCGCGAGTTGCACGGTCCGTTTCGGACCGTCGAACAACTGCTCGAGGTATCCGGTATCGGCCCGCGAACACTGGAGAAAATTCGCCCTTACGTGCGCCTGGGGGAGGCCTTGTCGATGCAGCGGCAGCCATCCATGCTGCCACCGCACGAAGCCGAGGTGGTCGTGGCATTGAGTGCCATCATTCAGCGTGCCGAGGGCGACCGGCGTCAGGCCTTGTCGCTGGCGGGGGACGCCGGTGAGTAGACAGAGCCACTCCCGGCAACTCGTCTCCCTGCATGGCAGTCGAGGCGAGGCTCAATCGCCGTCGAATTCACACAGGATATGCACGGGCACATCCAGCGCCTCGATTCGAGCTCGTCCGCCCAATGCCGGCAGATCAATGATGAAAGCACTGCCGATCACGGTTGCACCTGCGCGGCGGATCAGTTTGATGCCGGCTTCGCAGGTGCCCCCGGTGGCAATCAGATCATCGACCAGCAATACGCGTTCGCCCGGTTTCAGTGCGCCTTCATGCAATTCCATGGTGGCCTCACCATATTCCAGAGAGTAGGACTCACTCATGCAGAGCCCCGGGAGCTTGCCGGCCTTGCGAATGGGCACGAAACCCACTGATAACTGATGCGCAATAGCGCCACCCATGATGAAGCCGCGCGCCTCCAGTGCCGCTACCTTGTCGATTCGGTCGCCTGCATAAGGATGCAACAGACTGTCGATTGCCATGCGAAAGGCCTGGGCATCACCAAACAGGGTCGTTACATCCCGAAACTGGATGCCGGGCTTTGGAAAGTCGGGAATGGTGCGGATGGAGTCGCGGATGTTCATCGATAGTGTCCGGAAATTGAATAGGTCTGACTGTGTATCGGCAAGGCTCGGCAGCGGCAGTACTGCGAGTATCAGTGCGTTTGCCAGAGTCTCACAGGGTAACACTGACCGATCGGCCGCCGCGGGCCGCTGTTTGCAAGCGGCGTGATATTATTGTCCCCATGAATTCAGAGTCAGTAAACATCATGCGTTTCATCAAGAATACGTTGTTGGCAGTCGCCGTCGTATCCGTGGCAGGCTGCACAACAGTCAAGTACAACACACTTGAAAAGATCGGTATCCACAAGCGCGATCTGCTCGTTGGCAACGTCGAAGACACGCGTGACGCGCAAAAAGACGCCCAGAAGGAGTTCAAGGACGCGCTCGAGCGCTTTGGCTCCGTGGTGTCCGTTGAGGAAACCAAGTTGAAGAAAGCCTACGAGCGGCTCAGTGACGAATACGACGATGCCAAGGACGCCGCCGATGAGGTCTCCGAACAGATCGAAGAAACGGAAGATGTTGCCAGAGACCTGTTCAAGGAGTGGCGTGAGGAGATCAAGACTTATTCCGACGCGGTGCTCAAACGTGACAGCGAGAACAAGCTGAGAGATACCGAGGCGCGTTACGAAGAGATGCACAAGAGCATGAAGCAGGCCGAGGCCAGCATGCAGCCGGTACTGTCGTCACTGCACGATAATGTGCTCTACCTCAAGCACAATCTGAATGCTCAGGCTGTCGGCTCGCTGCGTTCGACTTACAGCAATCTGGAAGGCGATATCAGTGTTCTGGTCGAGCGCATGAATCAATCCATATCGCGGTCGAACGACTTCATCAAGCAGATGAAATAAGGGCGGTATGAGCGACAACGACATGTCAGAAAGCCAGGAGGCGGAGCAGGTAGAAGAGCTCTCCGAATCGCTGAACGAAGAGACAGCCATCATTGCCTGGTCAGAACTGGTCAGGCATTTCGCTCGCGGTGTCGTGATTCACGTCACCGCCGAGCTCGATCTGGTGGAAACGGCTGCCAGTGTGGCCAACGACGATACTGACGCTGTGCAGAGTTGGCTGGAAAGCGGCTTGATGCGTCGGGCCAGCGATGACGATGCCAGGGACTGGACGGTTCGCGAGCCGGACTTCTGGTGCGTGGTTACGGCTCCCTGGGTACTGGTGCAGGAGAAGCAACAGGACCCGACTGCCACCACGCCTCGAGTAGTGCATTAGCCGCCTGCAATGCCGTGCGTGTACGTTGACGCACGGCCAGTTCGTTGGCCTTGATCAGACCCTGTAATTCCGGCCTTGCTTTCAACGAGTCCAGCATTCGCTGATCCACCATCGACCACATCCACCGTACGTTCTGTTGTTCACGCCGTTCCACGAGTTCGCCGGTGTCGATCATCTGTCGGCGATGGTTGCGCACCTGCTGCCAGAGTTCGTCCAGTCCATCTCCGGTCAGTGCGCTGCAGGTAAGGGCCAGCGGTTTCCAACTGGTGCTTGGCTGCAGAATCGACAAGGCTCGCTGGTAGGCAGCTCTGGCTTGTCTGGCATCGTTGTAGCTTGAGCCATCGGCCTTGTTCACGGCAATGATGTCGGCCAGTTCCAGCACCCCTTTCTTGATGCCCTGCAATTCATCGCCGGCACCGGGCAGCATCAATACCAGGTAGCAATCCACCATCTCTGACACCACGGTCTCTGACTGACCGACACCCACGGTCTCCACCAGAATCACGTCGAATCCTGCAGCCTCACACAGCAGCAGGGATTCACGGGTCACACGAGTCACGCCACCCAGATGCCCGCCAGTGGGGGAGGGGCGGATGAAGGCTTCATCACGCAGGGACAGTTCAGCCATGCGCGTCTTGTCGCCCAGAATGCTGCCGCCACTGCGCTGGCTGCTCGGGTCGATCGCCAGTACGGCGACCCGATGCCCCTGTTCAATCAGGCGCAGACCCAGCGCCTCGATGAAGGAGCTCTTGCCGACACCCGGTACACCGCTGATACCGACGCGCATGGCCTTGCCGGTGCGGGGTAACAGACGTTGCAGGACGTCCTGCGCCTGTTCCTGATGCGCCGGCAGGCTGGATTCGGTCAGGGTGATGGCACGTGAGAGCATGGCTCGTTCACGGGCGAGTACCCCATAGGCCAGCTCCTCGCTGCTGAGGGTGGGTCTGGCCATCAGGATGCCGCCGCGGCCACGGGTGGATGACCCAGTGCCAGCAGCAGAGAATCTATCAGGCTCAGGGCTGCCTTGCTGATCACGGTTCCCGGTGGGAAGACAGCAGTCGCACCCGCCTCCAGCAAGGCTGGAATGTCCTGCGGCGGAATCACTCCACCGACGACAACCTGGATGTCTTCACGACCAGCATCGGCCAATGCCTTGCGTAGCGCAGGGACCAACGTCAGATGCCCGGCAGCCAGTGAGCTGGCGCCAACCAGGTGCACATCATTGTCGACTGCCTGTCGGGCTACCTCTTCAGGTGTCTGGAACAGTGGTCCGATGTCCACATCGAAGCCCAGATCGGCAAAGGCGGTGGCGATGACTTTCTGGCCGCGATCATGGCCGTCCTGTCCCATCTTGGCGATGAGAATACGAGGTCGACGACCCTCGCACTGGATGAAGTGTTCGATGGCCTTCTGAATGAGCGGCAGCTGCTCGCTGTTTGCCATGGCGTTGATATAGACCCCTTGAATGGATTGAATACGCGCTGTATGCCGACCGAATACCGTTTCCAGAGCGTCGGAAATCTCGCCGACACTGGCTCTGGCTCGTGCCGCATCCACCGCCTTTTCCAGCAGATTGCCGGAACCGTCGCGCGCAGCCCGGGTGAGGGCGTCGAGCGCCTTGCTGTGTTGCTCGGGGTCTCGTTGACTGCGCAATTGCTGCAGACGTTGCAGCTGCTGCTCTCGTACCTTGGCATTGTCGACCTTCAGAACATCCACTGGTGGTTCGGTTTCCAGTACCAGTTCGTTGACCCCGATGACGCTTTGCTCACCCGAGTCGATGCGTGCCTGCGTACGGGCAGCCGCTTCTTCGATGCGCAGTTTGGGAATACCGGCTTCGATGGCCTTGGCCATGCCGCCCTTGTCCTCGACCTCCTGAATGTGCTGCCAGGCACGCGCGGCCAGCTGGCGCGTCAGCGTTTCCATGAAGTAGCTGCCTCCCCAGGGATCGACCGTGTTGCACAGACCACTTTCATGCTGCAGAAAGAGTTGTGTGTTGCGTGCGATGCGGGCAGAAAAATCGGTTGGCAAGGCCAGAGCTTCATCGAAGGCGTTGGTATGCAGAGACTGTGTGTGGCCCTCGACGGCCGCCATGGCTTCGATACCGGTTCGCGTGACGTTGTTGTAGACATCCTGCGCCGTCAGACTCCAGCCCGACGTCTGGCAATGCGTTCGCAGGCTCAGTGAACGCGGGTTTTTCGGGTTGAAGGGTTTGACCAGACGCGCCCACAGCAATCGAGCCGCCCGCAGCTTGGCCACTTCCATGTAGTGATTCATGCCGATGGCCCAGAAGAAGGACAGGCGCGGTGCAAACAGATCCACATCCATTCCCGCAGCAATACCGGTGCGAAGATATTCAACACCGTCGGCCAGGGTGTAGGCCAATTCCAGGTCGGCGCTCGCCCCGGCTTCCTGCATGTGATAGCCCGAGATGCTGATGCTGTTGAAGCGCGGCATCTTCTCCGCAGTAAAGGCAAAGATGTCGGCGATGATCTTCATGGACGGTGCGGGTGGGTAGATATAGGTATTGCGCACCATGAATTCCTTCAGGATGTCGTTCTGGATGGTGCCGGTCAGTTTCTCGGGGGGCACACCCTGTTCTTCGGCGGCCACGATGTACAGCGCCATGATCGGCAGAACGGCACCGTTCATGGTCATCGACACGCTCATCTTGTCCAATGGGATCTTGTCGAACAGTATCTGCATGTCCAGTATCGAATCGATGGCCACACCGGCCATGCCGACGTCCCCCGTGACTCGTGGGTGATCGGAATCGTAGCCTCGGTGAGTAGGCAGATCGAAGGCGATGGACAGACCTTTCTGACCGGCAGCCAGATTGCGCTGGTAGAAGGCATTGCTGTCTTCGGCCGTGGAGAAGCCGGCGTACTGCCTGACCGTCCAGGGGCGCGATACATACATGGTGGGGTAGGGCCCGCGGGTGAATGGTGCAAACCCCGGATAGTCAGGGCGGTAGCCGCTGGCGTCACGATCACTCTGCGAATAGTGCGTTTGCAGGGCAATACCTTCAGGTGTCAGGCGGCCCGCATGATTGCCTGATTCACTTTCCGAAACGGTTCCCGCCCCGTTTTCGCCTGACTGAGCAGATTCCGTAGCCTGGCGGACATTCAAGGGATTCTGGCGGAAGTCGAAATGGCGGCTCATGAGGCGTCTCCTTCTGCAGAGGAGGAAGGGCGTTCGAAGGCTTCTGCGTCTCGAACAAGCGGCAGCTGGGTGACAGAGACGTTCTCTGACGTCTCCATACCTGTAGTGTCTGCATCCGATTTCGGCAGTTCCTCGGGTGCCGCCTTGTCGCTTGCCTGGTAGCGGTTCACGCCAACGGCGATGCGCGTATCCGCTTGCATCTGCGCCACGCGGCGCTGCTGAGTGGCGGCCAGCTCGGCTTGCCAGCTTCCCGTGTTCAGGCTATCGATCCATGCCTGGGTGTCTCCCATGTCCTGCAGCGCCTGCGCGACGATATCAGTCAGCTCATGAGTCAGGGTTTCCACTGCATGCGAGCCAGCCAGTGGGTCGCTGATGCCGGTCAGGCCGGATTCTCTTTCGAGAATGATCGGCAGGTTTCTGGCCATGCGTGCACTGATGGCCGGATCATCCGTTGATCGCCAGTTGCCGATCCGATCATGCGGGTGCACGATGATGCTGGCAGCGCCACCCATGGCGGCAGCACTGCAGGCCGTGATATTGCGCAGATGATTGTTCCACGGGTCCAGACGAGACAGATAGCGCCGTGAGGTCTCTGCCACCAGCTTCAATCCGGGTTGCGCTGCATGGGCCTCTCCGCCCAGTTGCAGCAGCAGGTTCTGCCACAGCTGCTTCAGACTGCGCAACTTCACGACGCCCATCAGCAAGTCTGCATCGCAGGCCACTTGCAGGACCATGGCCTGGCTGGCCTCTTCCAGTGACATGCCGGCGTCCAGCAAGTGGCTGAGATACAGAGCCGCAGTTGCAATACCAGCCTGCAGTTCCTGGGCTGCAGAGGCGCCCGCGTTGTGATGAATCGTGCAGTCCACAAGGACCGTGTTGGCGTTGGGCAGGCGGCTCCTGTTTGCCAGTGCAAAAGCTGCCATGGCTTCCAGCGATTCATGCAGAGGAGCACCTTGCCTGCCGCGTAGCAGATCAGCCAGCGGGTCTGCGTTGAAACTGCAATGCAGTGATTCCAGCGCAGCAGGCTGCTGCTCGGCTACAGCCAGCAGATTTGCAGCGGCTTGCTCATGATCGGGCCCGGCGCGCAGGCTCACAGGCGCTATGTCCAGCAGTACATCCTGCAACAGAGCGTTCAGGTCGGTGTCGGCGTTCACGTACAGTTCCACCGAACTGTTGCCTCCGGCCAGACCTTCCTGCAACCGCTGCCGGGCCGTCGGGATATCTCGGGTATCGCTCAGACAGAGGCGGTTGTCCCAGAGAAAATTGTCATTGACGTCGGTCAGGCAGGGATGGGTTGGCGCGATCGCTGCTGCCCGGCTTTCGTGATAAAGCACCTGAATATCAAGCCCGTCGAGGGTGTGGTGCTGCAAGTCCTGCAGCGTCGAGCCAGGCGAGAGACCGGCCAGAGCCGCCTCCCGCCACTGCTCTGCAGAGGGTGCCGTGAAGGTCGTGTCAATATCCGACTGGCTGGAAGAATCTGGCATCTGATGTACCTGTGCTCGCAGGTCTGCTGACCGGCGATCCTTGATATTCCGAGTCAGCAGTATAGCGCTGCGAGTCGGTAAATTTCGACCCCGTGTTCAGCCGCTGCCTGTTCAGGTTCGTTCGACGATTCCGCGTTTGAGATCTCGCAGTCGAAAACGAGCTGGATTCAGCAAGTCCACCCAGTCAACACCAGAGGTCGGAATGACGGCCCTGTCGTCATCGCTCATGAGCCTGTCGGCAAGCCACTCGGCTGCCAGAGGCGCGGTGACGATGCCACGCGAACCCAGGCCCCCCAGCAGATAGAGACCTTCGTGGCAGGGTAGTGAAGGGTATTGTTCCTGCGCTCTGCCGTGCTTCAGCTCGGCATAGGCCTCGTTGACTCGGCTCATGTCGGGCGCCGGTCCGGCGATGGGCAGGCGGTCTGGTGTGGTGGCACGAACACCGGCCCTGCCGGACAAGGCCCGTTCATGAACCTGAATGGAAGGAACCGTTGCCCGCAGACCGGCCAGATTGCGAGCGTGGTCCTCGTCGCTGAGTTGCTCATGGTTGACGCCACGTTCGAATGTCGCGCCCACAACTACCGTGTCTCCATCCGGAATGAGGTAGTGCTTGCCGTTGATGACACAGCGTGGTGCCGCCGATCCGCTACGCAGAGCAAAACGACTCATCTGACCTCGGGCCGCAACGACCGGCAGAGTGCCTGTCTGTTCGAAGGTGCTGATGGCTGCACCGCAGGCCAGTACCAGGCGCGTGGTCCAGCGCGGCTGAGCGTTGTGCAGGCTGATCCGCCACAGCGGCTGATTGGCAGCATCGCTGTCGGAATGACTCTCCCGCGTGAATCCCAGTGCGCGCATGCCACATTCAAGCGAAATGCCGGGGTGCGCGATCAGTGACTGGCACAGTTGCCCGGGGTTCAACCAGCCGCTGTCAGCAAAATGCAATGCCGGGCTGTTCATGGCGAGGCCGGCGATGATTCCCGCCTGTTCGGCGTCCAGACAGCGATAGTCAGCGGACGGCGAGTAAGCCTTGTTCACCAACTGCAATACCCCGCAACGGCGCAACTGTTCCTCGCCTGAGGCATTTCGTGCCAGGGAAGGCAGAGAGTGCAACTGGCGTATCAGGCAGGCGTGTGCCTGCACATGAAACGCCATGGCAGGGCAGGGCATGCGTGTGACATAGGGCTTGACGATGCCCGCCGGGTTGCCCGATGCCGCGCTTGCGACGGAATCACTGGCATCGATCAGAGTGACGCGAATACCACGCTCGGCCAGCACTCGCGCCAGCCAGCAACCGGCCAGGCCGGCCCCGAGTATGATCAGCGGTTCCCGCCGCGCCTGACTTCCGTGTTCAGGCAAGGCTGTGGATCGTTCACTGGCCGCCAGTGCGGCCGTTCCTGTCCGAAACCGGTTCCAGGGCAGACTTGCCGCCTTCATGGCATACCCGGTTCAGCTCTGGACAAGGGGTCAGGCGCTCTCGCGCTGGTAATTGTTCTGCACGTATTCGTAGACGATCTGCTGGAATTCCTCGGCAATATTGTCTCCCTTGAGAGTCATCGCCTTTTCACCGTCGATGTAAACCGGGGCAATGGGGCGCTCACCCGTGCCGGGCAGGCTGATGCCGATATTGGCGTGCTTGCTTTCACCGGGGCCATTGACCACGCAGCCCATGACCGCAACGGACATGTCTGCCACGCCCGGATGCTCGGCCTTCCAGGCCGGCATGCTGTCGCGAAGGTAGGTCTGTATGCGACTGGCCAGTTCCTGAAAGTAGGTGCTGCTGGTACGTCCGCAGCCAGGGCAGGCGGTGACCATGGGGGTGAACGAGCGCAGACCCATGGTCTGCAGGATTTCCTGACCGACCACGACCTCGCGAGTTCGATCGCCACCCGGTTCCGGAGTCAGAGAGATACGAATGGTGTCGCCAATGCCCTGTTGCAGCAGAATGGCCAGTGCGGCGGTGGATGCCACAATGCCCTTGGAACCCATTCCAGCCTCGGTCAGGCCGAGATGCAGGGCATAGTCGCATTGCGATGCCAGTGTCTCGTACACCTGCACCAGATCCTGAACCCGGCTCATCTTGCATGACAGGATGATCTTGTCCTTGGGCAGGCCGAGCTCTACGGCACGTGCGGCGCTGTCAACGGCCGACTTGATGACCGCCTCGCGGTTGATCTGCTCCAGCGGTTTGGGGTGCGGCAGTTTGGCGTTTTCGTCAAGCATGCGCGCGAGCAGCTCCTGGTCCATGCTGCCCCAGTTGGCGCCGATGCGCACCGGCTTTTCATTGCGTGCCGCGATCTCGATCATCTGGGCGAACTGCTCGTCGCGCTTCGAGCCACGACCGACATTGCCGGGATTGATGCGGTATTTGGCCAGCGCAGTGGCACAATCGGGCACAGCCGACAGTAATTTGTGGCCATTGAAGTGAAAATCACCTACCAGCGGTACATCGAGGTCCATGGCCAACAGCCGATCACGAATTTCCGGAACGGCATTGGCAGCCGCTTCGGTGTTGACGGTGATTCGGACCAGTTCAGAGCCTGCGCGATACAGATCCGCTACCTGGGCGACGGTACGGATGACGTCCTCGGTATCGGTATTGGTCATTGACTGGACCACAATCGGTGCGGCACCGCCGACTGTTACTGGGCCGACTTGGACTGATCGTGTGGTTTTACGTGGCATTGGGAGAATTAAATGCTTGATCGGAAACCTAATGAGCCTTAGTTTATCGTTCTTGGTACTGTAATGACGACTCTTGCGTACCCATTTGTCATATAGACAAGGAAAGCACTCTGAAGTGAGACAGATTTCATGACAGCCAACCCGGTGTATGAATTCACCGAGCGTGAGCAGCACATTCTGAAACTGCTCGTTGATCACTACATCGAGCAGGGCACACCTGTGGGCTCCCGGACCATATCACGGCTTCCGGGAATAGACATCAGTGCCGCCTCGGTCCGTAACGTGATGGGCGATCTCGAGCACATGGGATTGCTGAAGTCTCCGCACACCTCGGCGGGTCGGGTACCGACATCGGCCGCCTTTCGGGTCTTCGTCGACAGTCTGCTGGAGGTCAAGCCGCCGGAAGAAGGCACCATCGAGCATATTCGTACCTTGCTGGATCCGTCCCTGTCCGATCAGGCACTGGTCAGGGTTGCCTCCAACTATCTGTCCGGATTCACGCGCATGGCCGGAATGGTGACGGTGCCGCGACGTGAGGAGAAGCCTCTGAAGCAGGTGGAATTCATGCCTCTGTCCGACAAGCGGGTTCTGGTGATCCTGATCATCAGCGATGACGACATCCAGAATCGCATCATCCATGTGGAGCGTGACTACACCAAGGACGAACTCGCCGAGTTTGCGCGTGAGCTCAACGCGGTGTATCTGGGCCGACCGCTGGTCGAAGTCAGAGACCGATTGCGCCAGGATCTGGAAAGTACCCGCAAGGACATGAGTAATTCCATGCAGCGGATGATCGATGTTGCCGGCCAGGTGTTCGGGCCGGAAGACAGTGATGATGATGAAGACAGCATGCTCATGGCCGGTGAGACCAATCTCATGGGACATGCCGACCTGGGTGATGTGGACAAGTTGCGCAGCCTGTTCGATGCCTTTCAGCAGAAGCGCGATATCTTCCATCTGCTGGAACGCTGCGTCTCGGCCGACGGGGTGCAGATATTCATTGGCCGTGAATCGGGCTATGACGCGCTGGGAGAATGCAGTGTGGTGACGGCGCCGTACGAGATCAACGGCAAGCTTTTGGGTGTTCTCGGTGTGGTCGGGCCCAAACGCATGTCCTACGCTCAGGTCATACCCGTCGTGGATGTCACCTCCAGATTGCTCAGCGCCGCCTTGAACCTGCGCAAATAGCACCTACTATTGGCGCAAATACGTCCACTACTGCAGAGAGTTTCGAATCAATGATGCCAGACAAGACTGAAGCGTCTGACAACGCGGTCAATGAATCGCTCGGCGACAACGCCGCCGATGACAGTGTTGTGAGTGAGCAGAACGGTGCCGCTTCCGGGGATGTTGATGGGACGGTAGCTCCCGGCAACGGGCAGACGCCTTCCGATGACAGCGATCAGCCGACTGGAGAGTTCATCGCGGCAGACGACAACGACCCGCTGGGTTTTGGAGATGAGCGTATGGGAGTCCAGGACGGCGAACCTCTTGATGAAGTCGGCCAGTTGCGTGCCAGGCTTGCCGAGGCTGAAGCTCAGGCATCGGAAAACTGGGATCGTCTGCTGCGCCTGCAGGCGGACATGGAAAACCAGCGCAAGCGGGCACAGAACGATGTTGCCAAGGCTCGCAAGTTTGCACTTGAAAGTATCGTCGGCGATTTGCTGCCGGTAAAGGACAGCCTGGAGATGGGGCTGGCCGCCGCGCAAGCTGACGACGCCGATCCCGATGCCATCATCAAGGGCGCCGATCTGACGCTGAAGATGCTGGCCCAGGTTTTCGAGAAGAACAATATCGTCGAAATCAATCCGGTCGATGAAAAATTCGATCCGGAATTTCACCAGGCCATGTCCATGCAGGAAATCGAAGGCAAGCCGTCCAACACGGTTACCTCGGTCATGCAGAAGGGCTACACATTGAATGAAAGGCTGGTTCGCCCGGCCCTGGTCATGGTGGCCAAGTAGCCACCTGAAAATGGCCGTGGCAGTTTGCCCGGCCTGCTCTGTAAGGTCCTGTTCCTGCAACGGAAACTCAGCCCGATTTCGGGCCTGACAGGCGACCGCAACGATGCCATTAATTGGTTATCAGCTATTGAATTTCGGTTCGGCCGCCACATCATGATTGCAACGAACAGAATGCCTCTCAGAGGGTTCTGGCTTTCCAAAAATCTGATCTTAAAGTAAAGGATTCAAAACATGGGTACCATTATCGGAATCGACCTTGGCACGACGAATTCGTGTGTCGCGGTCATGGAAGGGGGCAAGCCCCGAGTTATAGAAAACGCTGAAGGCGACCGTACTACGCCGTCCATCGTGGCTTTTGCCGACGACGGTGAAGTCATTGTCGGCCAGCCTGCCAAACGTCAGGCAGTTACCAACCCCAACAACACTCTGTACGCGGTCAAGCGTCTGATCGGTCGTCGCTTCGATGAAGATGCCGTCCAGAAGGATATCGAGCTTGTACCGTACAAGATCATCAAGGCCGACAACGGTGACGCCTGGGTAGAAGCCGCCGGTAAAGGTATGGCTCCCCCGGAAGTGGCTGCGCGCATTCTGATGAAGATGAAGCAGACCGCCGAAGAGTATCTGGGCGAGACCGTCACTGAAGCGGTCATCACGGTACCTGCCTACTTCAACGACTCACAGCGCCAGGCGACCAAGGACGCCGGACGCATCGCAGGCCTTGAAGTCAAGCGAATCATCAACGAGCCGACTGCTGCAGCACTTGCCTATGGCATGGACAAGCAGCGCGGTAACAAGACTGTTGCGGTCTATGACCTGGGTGGCGGTACATTCGATATCTCCATTATCGAAATTGCCGAAGTCGATGGCGAGCACCAGTTTGAAGTGCTGTCCACCAATGGCGACACTTTCCTGGGTGGTGAAGATTTCGACAACCGTCTTATCGATTACCTGTCCGATGAGTTCAAGAAGGAATCCGGTATCGATCTGCACAACGATCCACTGGCACTGCAGCGTCTGAAGGAAGCTGCCGAGAAAGCCAAGATCGAACTGTCCAGCACGCAACAGACTGACGTCAACCTGCCATACATCACTGCTGACAGCTCAGGCCCCAAGCATCTGAACATCAAGGTGACTCGCGCCAAGCTGGAGTCGCTGGTTGATGATCTGGTACAGCGCACCATCGAGCCTTGCAAGATCGCTCTGAAGGATGCTGGTCTGTCTGCTTCTGAAATCCAGGATGTGATCATGGTCGGTGGCCAGACTCGCATGCCCAAGGTTCAGGAAACGGTCAAGAACTTCTTTGGCAAAGAGCCGCGCAAGGACGTCAACCCTGACGAAGCCGTTGCTGTCGGTGCTGCTATCCAGGGTGGTGTGCTGGGTGGTCAGGTCAAGGACGTACTGCTGCTCGACGTGACTCCTCTGTCTCTGGGTATCGAGACGCTCGGTGGTGTCATGACCAAGCTGATCGACAAGAACACAACCATTCCTACCAAGGCTCAGCAGGTATTCTCTACTGCCGATGACAACCAGACTGCTGTAACCGTGCACGTCCTGCAGGGTGAGCGCGAGATTGCCAACGTCAACAAGTCACTGGGTCGATTCGATCTGGCCGACATTCCGCCTGCGCCACGTGGCGTACCGCAGATCGAAGTCATCTTCGACATCGATGCCAACGGCATCATGAATGTCTCGGCGAAAGACAAGGCAACCGGCAAGCAACAGTCCATCGTGATCAAGGCTTCAAGTGGTCTGTCCGATGAGGAAATCGAAGCCATGGT
>CBDUIJ010000137.1:0-13932 GCA_965367215.1 uncultured Granulosicoccus sp. | reverse complement strand
GGAGCCGCAAAATCAGGGTCATACCAGGCCCCTGTCCACAGAAATACAACCCCTGCCATGACATCATCGGTCAGGCGGGCACCCGCCAGGCAACGCCCCTTGTCGTTGAACAGTTCCACCACATCGCCATCCTGAATGCCGCGACGATGTGCATCGTCGGGATGAATCAGCACCGGCTCTCGCCCCTGTATCTTGAAGCTCTTGCTGTAGTCACCGTTGTCCAGTTGACTGTGCAGTCGCGTCGCCGGCTGCCCCGATATCATCTGTAGTGGGAAGCGTTTGCAGTCGCCATTGCTGACGCCCCGGGGCGGAATCCAGCTGGCCTGACCCGGACAATCGTCATAGTCGAAACCGGCAATGGTCTGCGAATACAGCTCGATCAGACCGCTGGGTGTCGGCAATGGCGAGGCCAGTGGGTCCGCCCGGAATTCGGCCAGAAACACCCGTTCCGGTTCCGGATCTTCAAGCTCGACAATATCACCGACGATGAAGTCGCTCCACGTCGGCAGTTCATCACCATAGTGGCGCGCCTCCGCGCGTGTTTCTTCCCACAGGCGCTCCACCCACTGATCACCACTGAGCCCTTCGCTGAACAGGGTATCCCCCGTCATTCTCTGTTCGAGCGCGCAGAAGATATCGTACTCGGTCATCGCCTGCCCGGGGGGCTCGGCAATGGCAGGCATGGGCAACAAGGCAGGGTCATACTTGCCGGCGGCGAAGTCCATGCGCTCTTCGGCTGCTGCCACGGGCAACACGATATCGGCGTGTCGTGCGGTGCTGGTCCAGTTCATCTCATTGACAATGATGGTCTCCGGACGTTGGAAGGCCTGTCGCAGCCGGTTCAGATCCTGCGCATGGTGGAAGGGATTGCCACCGGCCCACCACACCATGCGTATGTCAGGGAAGCGCATTCGCTCTCCGGCATAGTCGTATTCTTCGTGCGGCCGTAGCAGTGCATCTGCCACCATGGCAACCGGCACGAAATTCTCCACAGGGTTGTGCCCTTGAGAGAAAGAGCCTGCTCGATACGGCCTGCCGGCAGAACCGAAACTGCCATTGACGGCATAGCCGATCCCGAATCCGCCAGCCTGTCCGATCTGCCCCAGCAAGGCGGCAAGCGTGACCGTCATCCACAAGGGCTGCTCACCGAAGTCGGCTCGCTGTATGCCCGCTGTCGTTGTAATCAGCGTGCGTTTCAAAGCCATTTCACGAGTCAGCTCGGCCAGCCGTGTGGCATCAAGACCCGAGAGTCTGGCGGCCCAGGCAAGATCCTTGACGACCCCGTCGCTCTCGCCAAACAGATAGGCTCGCACCTGCTCATGGCCGACGGTATAACGATCGAGAAAGGCCTGGTCGTGCAGACCTTCCGCTATCAGCAGATGCGCCATCCCCATCATCACGGCGGTATCGGAACCGGGTCGCGGCGGCATCCACTCGGCCTGCAACTCATCGGCAGCATCGGTACGCAAGGGGCTCAGATTGACGAATCGAACACCCGCCTCGGCACAGGCGCGCATGTCGGACGATGCGCGATGCCGACCGATACCCCCGTCTGACACCTGCGTGCTGCGCGCCGGAATACCACCGAACATGACCACCAGATCCACCTGTTTGGCAATGACCTTCCAGCGCGTGGCCTCGACAACCATCTCCCGATAGTTCTTGACCACATGCGGCATAAGCCCCAGCGCAGCGTTATAGCTGTAATTGCCTTCCGAGCGTGTGAAGCCGCCACAGACATTCAGAAAGCGCTTCATCTGGCTCTGTGCGTGATGAAAACGACCGGCACTGGACCAGCCGTAGGAACCGGCATAGATGGATTCGTTGCCGTGCTGTTGCCGAACCCGATCGAGCTCCGCGGCCAGCAGTTCCAGAGCCTTGTCCCAACTGACTTCGACAAAGGGTTCACGGCCACGTTCGCAGGCCTTCGCCAGCGGCCCTTGCTCCAGCCAGCTCTGTCGCACCGCCGGACGCAGGACACGCGCATTGCCATTCAGGCTGCTGGCGATATTGCCATTGATGGGCGATGGTGCCGGATCTGCCGGATGCGAGCCGACCTCCAGCAGTTTGCCGTCCTTGACCCGAGCCCGCCCGACGCCCCAGTGGTTGACCGTGATTTCGAGCTTTGTCATGAAGTTCTCCGTGTGGGTGTCTCGCCAGATCGTCAGCAGGTGTAATTCATGCCCAGACGCCCACCGTCGACATAGATGGTTTCGCCGGTCACATAGCTGGCCTTGTCGCTGGTCAGAAACGCCACGACATTGGCGATTTCCTGGGCCTTGCCCACACGCTTCAACGGTGTTCTGGACATGACCATCTTCATGGCTTCCGGGTTGGCGTTCACCCCGGCCATCATGGCGGTATCGATGGAACCCGGCCCGACCGCATTGACACGAATATTGTGGGGCGCCAGCGCCAGAGCGGACGCCTTGGTCAACTGCATGACGCCGCCCTTGGACGAACAATAGGCCGCAATGGACGGGATGGCGACCACCGCATTGATTGACGACATATTGACGATCGACCCCTGAATCTTGTTCTCCACCATGGTGCGAGCAGCACGCTGCAGGGCGGCGAAGGTACCAATCAGATTGATGTCGATGACCTTGCGAAACTGCTCCAGTGTTGTATCGAGAAAATCACCGGGGGCTGCAATACCGGCATTGTTGACCAGCGCGCTGACCGGCCCGTACTCGCTTTCGATGGTATCGAACATGGCGCTGATCGCATCGGTATCGGCCATGTCGCAGACCAGGGACACCGCATCGCCACCGAGCGTCCTGGCAGCTTCTTCCACACCTTCGGCATTGATGTCACTGAGGATCACCCGGTAGCCATTCTCTGCCAGTGCCTCGGCACAGGCATAACCGATTCCCTGAGCGGCACCTGTGATCAGTGCCAGTGGTTTAGCAGTCATCGTTGTCACCTTCCGTCAGTTGATTCATCGAGAGTTCAATCTTGCTTGAACGACGAGCGCTTGTACAGTTGATGACAGGATTCAATAACATGGGTTTGCCAGCGAACACTACCTGTCAGGGCCGCCGGGCATTTGTTGCACCTGAAATTCAATGGTGTCAGTATTCCTCACAGCGATTTCCCGTACCGGAACACAAGCCATGCAAACGCTCAAGATCAATACCCAGAAGATGGTTGCCGACGCTCGGCAGCGCATTGAAGAGATCGAGACCGCAGACCTGATCAGGATGGTCGAGGACCCGAATGTCGTGATCGTGGACATCCGCGATATCCGGGAACGTCAGCGTGGTGGTTTCATTCCGGGCAGTTTCCACGCACCTCGAGGCATGATCGAATTCTGGGTGGATCCTGACAGCCCGTACTTCAAGGACGTATTCGCGCAGGACAAGAAGTTCGTGTTTCACTGCGCCTCTGGCTGGCGCTCGGCCCTGACGGTGGCCACCCTGCAGGACATGGGCTTCGAGGCCGCGCACCTGAAGGAAGGTTTCTCTACCTGGGAAAAACAGGGCGGTCCGGTTGAACGCGTGGAAGAGACGTCCTGAAGCGGCGACTCACCATTGAGCGTCACCTACAGTGTCGATGGGCTGCCGACACGATGTATCGGCAGCCCGGCTTTCAATGCGCGCCACTGGCAGCGGCACCATCATCACCGCCATCGGGACGCTTGGCCTGACGCGCCAGCCACACCAACGGAATCATCAGCAGAAACAGAATCGCCGACGCCAGAAAGATGTCATCGGCACTCATGGTGAAGGCCTGCTGGCTGACCAGCCGATCGACCAGGGACAGGCTCTGCACCTGGCTCAGGCCCCGCTCTGACAGCGTATTCATGGCCTGATTGAACACCTCATTGCCGCCGTTCAGGTGCTCCGACAACTCTGCATGATGCAAGGCTGCTCGATGCTCCCAGGCCGTGGTACTCACCGAAGTACCGATCGCTCCTGCCGTGATACGGGCAAAGTTCGACAGGCCTGAGGCTGCCGGCAATTTTTCCGGCGGTAATCCCGAGAGCGTGATCGTGACCAGCGGAATGAAGAACGTTGCCAGCGCCAGCCCCTGAATGATGATCGGTATCAGCACCGCCTGAGGTGTGGAGTCGGTACTGAACTGCGAGCGCATCCACATCACCAGAGCAAACACCGTGAACGAGAAGGTCACGATCTTTCTGGCATCGAGTCGCGCGATATTGGCACCCACGATGGGCGAGACGATGATGGCCAGTATGCCCACCGGTGCTGTCACCAGCCCGGCCCAGGTTGCCGTATATCCCATCCATTGCTGGAGCCACAGGGGCAGCAAGACGATGGAACCGAAAAATGCCCCGTAGCCCATGGATATCAACAAGGTACCCACCCAGAAGTTACGACCGGCAAACAGTCGAAGATCCACTACCGGATGTTCATCGGTCAATTCCCAGATGATAAAGGCTATGAAACCGATCACTGCCACCAGGGCCAGCATCACGATCTGCGACGAGGCAAACCAGTCCAGCTCCTTGCCCAGGTCGAGCATGATCTGCATCGACCCGACCCAGATAACCAACAAGGCCAGGCCAATCGTGTCTATCGGCAATCGGCGAGTCGGCGTTTCACGGTTGCGGTAGAGACCCCAGGTGATGGCCGCTGCCAGCAAACCGATAGGCACATTGATGTAGAAGATCCAGGGCCAGGACATGTTATCCGTAATCCAGCCACCCAACAGAGGCCCGCACACCGGCGCCACCAGCGTGGTGATACTCCACATGGCTAGCGCAAGTCCGGCCCTGGCTACCGGATAGCTTGAGAGCAACAGCGTTTGCGAGAGCGGAATCATTGGCCCCGCCACCGCCCCCTGGAGAATACGAAAGGCAATCAGCATCTCGATACTCGAGGCCATACCGCACAACAGCGATGCCAGGGTGAACAGCAGTATGCTGCTCACGAACAGCTTCACCTGGCCAAACCGCTGGGTCAGCCACCCGGTCAGAGGGACCGAGATGGCATTGGCCACCGCAAAAGAGGTGATGACCCAGGTGCCCTGGGTCGAACTGACGCCCAGATCACCGGCAATGGCGGGAATCGACACATTGGCAATCGATGTGTCCAGGACGTTCATGAACGTCGCCAGAGACAGCACAATGGTACCGACAACCAGTTTCGGGCCTGTCAGCGGTGGCAGGCGTTCTTGAGGTGCAGCCATGATCAGATACCGACAGTGGCGCTGGGCAGAAAGTGACGTTGCATCAGGAATTCAGTCCGCTTGACGATCAATTGCTGACGGTCGCCGCGGATGAATCATCCACTGCTTCCTGGAGCACATTGTCCGAGCTGGAGGACTGTGGCGAGACGGAGCCTGTCATGTTGCTACTGATGATTCTCTGCACTTCCCGGTCTGCTGCAAGGCTGGCTTCCAGCGCTGTCTGTGGTGTGTTGAGCATCTCCGGCTCTGCCGCACTGGCGGTGCTGGAAATCCTTGCACCACCGGTATCGGAGGTATCGACCCTGGCGGTCATGGACAGACCGATGCGCAATGGATGTTCAGTCAACTCACTCTGATCCAGATTGATTCTGACCGGTACCCGCTGCACCACCTTGATCCAGTTACCCGTGGCATTCTGCGCTGGCAACAGTGCAAAGGCGGCCCCGGTACCGGCACCCAGGCCTTGAACCGTACCTGTATAGGTCACGTCTTCTCCGTAGATATCGGCTTCCAGCTCGACATGCTGACCAATGCGCATGTCTGCCAACTGGCTTTCCTTGAAGTTGGCATCCACCCAGACATCCTTCAGGGGAATCACGGACATGAGTGAGCTGCCTGTCTGCACTCTCTGGCCGAGCTGCACATGACGTTGGGCCACATGACCATCGACCGGCGCTCTTATCTCGGTACGATCAAGTGCCAGCATGGCATTGCGCATCTGCGCCGCGGCACGCTGAACCCGTGGATGCTGTGCCGGATCGGTATTGGCCGTCAGCAACAGGCTGGTTGTCAGCTGTTCGCGTGCGGCAGACACCGCGGCTTCTGCTGCGCGTGTGGAACTTTCCGCCACGTCCAGTTGCGCCTGGTTGTGCTTGAGTTCCTCGTTGGAAATGGCGCCGGACTTTGACAATTGTACGCGTCGGGCAAGATCACCACGGTACTGTTCAGCCTGGGCACGTGCTCGGGCAAGGTCGGCCTCGCGCGAACGTATCTGGGCACTCAGAGTTGCATTGTCACCATAGAGTGTCGTGACCTCTCTGACCGTTTGCGCAAGGTCCGCCTCGGCCTGATCCAGAGCCAGTTGAGCATCCACCGGATCCAGTCGAATCAGCACCTGCCCCGCTTGCACGAAATCGGTATCCTGTGCCGCTATCTCGACCACCGTCCCGGGCAACTGCGGCGTGACCTGAACAATCGGGCCCTGTACATAGGCATTGTCGGTAGTCTCTGACGAAGGTGCTCCGATGTACTGCCACACGGCATACCCTAGCCCGCCCAGCAACACGACCACCATCAAGGTACCCAAACCACGCCGTCGCTTGCGCTGGCGTTCGTGTTGAGCTTGCTGCGCACGATCATCCACGTGCTGGCTGTTTTGTGTTGTTTCTGACTGACTCATGAACGCTTCCCGGTCTTGCTGGTATTGGAAGTAGAAGAGGAATGACTGGGTTTATTGGCAGGCAGGCAGGCGAACCCTGCCTCTGCGCCATTTTCAAGCATGCGTTGCAGAAACCCTTTCAGGGCCTCCGCCTCATCTGCCGTGAACCCATGCAGGTGATCGTTCAGCACCTTGCACATGGCCTTGGGCACAACAGCAGCCGACTTCCTGCCACTGTCGGTCACCTGCAGGTTCACCACTCGACGATCGTCCTGACAGCGGACCCGTTCGACCAGCCCTTTTTGCTCCATGCGGTCGACCATGCGGGTGACTGCACCGGTATCCACCTGCATGCGCCTGGCAAGATCCGCGGAGGTCGTCGCCAGACCATTGGCAATGATGTACAACGGCTGCCACTGCATCGCGGTCAGATCATGAGGTTCCATGGCCTGATCTATCTGCGCCTTCATGGAATTGATGACCAGACGCATCAGATAGCCGACGGACTGCTCGGAATCGAATTTTTCTGGCGTGAACAACGGTGGCTTGTTGCCCCCGTCCTTCTCGCTGTTCTGTCTTGACATGGCACGACACTGCTGTGACGAAATCTGCAGGCAATATGATTGCCTAGGCAGTCATTGTCAAGGCAGCTAATAGCATAAAGCCATGCCGGCCGGTTGTTTCATTCGTGCAGGATTTTCATGAGTCGCAGGACGCCCGCCTGCTCTCACACCGTCGGTGCGTAACGATGTCTCAGGAAGTGACTGATGCTGTCGGCCAGCGCCACCAGAACCACGATGACCACCACGCACGCCGCCACCTTGTCGAACTGGAAAACGCTCAAACGCAGGTACAGTTCCTGCCCGACACCGCCGGCACCCACGATTCCCATAAGCGTGGCAGCGCGCAGATTGTGCTCCCAGCGATACAGGGAATAGCTGATCAACTGACTGCGGGCCTGCATCAGCGTGCTCCACAACGGCGCCAGCCCCAGAGAGCTGCCATTGGCCACCAGATTCTCCAGCGGCGCTTCATCCTGGTTGTCCAGGCACTCGCTGTAGAGCCTCGACAGCACGCCGACACTGGCCAGGAACAGAGCCAGTGTGCCGGTAAACGGCCCGATACCGGCGACGATGATCAGCAGCATGGCCCAGACCAGTTCAGGCACGGATCGCAGCAGAATCTGCAGCAGGTGCAGAGCGGAGGTCAGCAGGCGCACAAACAGCGCGGCTCCGCGCAGATTGACGATGAACAACACATAGCTCAGGACGATGGCCACGATACTGGCAAGCGCTGTACCTGCGAATGCCATGCTCAGTGTTTCCAGAGCATCCCCCGCCAGTCGTTGCCACAGGCCGGCAGAGAGATCCGGTGGAAAGAAGCCTTGTATGAATTCGCGAGTACGTGCAAAGCTGCTGGGTCGCAGCCACTGCTCCAGCTGCCAGTCCACCGCGTTGAAACAGGCCAGCACCGCCAGAGCAACAAGACAGGGACGGCCCCAGCGGCGCAATAGCGATGGTACGGTGACGCGGTGCCTTCGCCGCCCCGTACTCGGTTCCGAGTCACTGTCAACAACGGACTCCGCTGCACTCTGGCCCGCCTGTTGTGTTGCCGACTGACTCAATTGCCGTCGCAGGGAGTTACTGATGGCATCTGCTACCGAGACCAACAGGACGAAGACCAGAATGATGCTGAAGACCTCCGGTGAGGCCAGCTGCCGGATGGAAATCAACAGCTCCTGCCCCAGTCCTCCCGCGCCGACAAAGCCCAGCACCACCGAGGTTCGCAGGGTACATTCCCAGCGATAGATGGAATAGGACAAGAGCTCCGGCAGGCACTGCGGCAAGGTTGCATGCAGCAGCGTCTTGCATCGACCATTGCCATTGTCCAGCATATGCCCGGTCACCGTCGCCTCACCGGACTCGATGATCTCCGCGTAATTCTTGGCCAGAATACCGATATTGGTAATCAACAAACCCATGATGCCGGCCGTGGCGCCCAGACCGGTGACACCAACAAACAGCAGGGCCCAGATCAGCTCCGGCACGCTGCGTAGAAACAGCAACACACCCCGCAGAGTTCCTCGGAGCAGGCGCGCCGGTGTCTTCATGCGTCGGCCACGAGCCGACAGAGACAGTCTGCTGGTAATGGCAACAGCCAATGGTGTTGCCACGATCATGGCCAGAACGGTCGCAACCGTTGCAATCGACACCGTCACCACCGACGCATCGAACAGGCGACGCAGAAAATCGGCGTCTGATCGCGGCGGCCAGAATGTATCGAAGAAATCGGCTGCCGTACTCAGGGAATCGTGATCGAGCAGGATGGCCGGGTTGAATTGCGAACCCGCCAGTGATGCAAACAGCAGCAGCAGGACACCGAAGCTGATCCAGGCGCGTCCGATGCGTTCCGGATCGCGAAGCCGCAAGGCGAGCTGCGTTGTGTCAGGCTCTGATTTCAGCTTCATGCCCACGATACAAGTCATCTACCATGCTGTCGCTGAGTTCAGCTGCCGGGCAATCGAACAGTACTCGTCCGTGACGTAGCCCGATCACTCGTTGCAAATGCGCACGTGCCAGCTCTACCTGATGCAGAGAACACACCAGTGCTTGCCGACGTGCCTCTGAATGCCGGCACAGGGTCACAAGGCAGGACTCCGCATTCGACGGGTCCAGGGCGGACAGAGGCTCATCCGCAAACAGGATCTCGGCATCGGCCGCCATGGCACGGGCAATAGCCACCCGTTGCCTCTGCCCGCCCGACAGGGTTTCCACCGGCCGCCACAGATGCTGCTCGACATCCAGCCTGGCCAGCAAGCCATGCGCCAGATCGATGTCCGGGCGCGCCGGTGAAATCAGCGAGCGCAAGGCGAACAGCATGGAGCGCGTCGGCAACAAGCCCGACAGGACAGCCAGCGCCACGCGTTGTCTGGCTGGTAGTGAGGCCGATTGGGGACACAGATGTATCCGGCTGCGCAGACGCTGCAAGCGCGCCGTTCTCAGTTGCCAGGGATTCTCGTCATCCATCTGCAGACTGCCCGCAGATGGCGCCTGAGCCATACTCAGCACCCGCAGCAAAGTGCTCTTGCCTGAGCCGCTGGGGCCGATCAGAGCCACCTGCTCCTGCCCACCGATACTCAGACTGATGTCGTTCAGTGCCGGTGCCGCGTCACCATAAGTGACGCTGACACCGTGGGTCAGAACCTTCAAGTGCCGGCTCAGGGCTTGGCCAGTAACTCTGCCTCGAATGCCGCCTGCTTGATGCCTTCGTAGAAACTGGCCTGACTGGGCACGAAACGGGTGGCCCGCTGCAGGTCCAGAATGACCTTGTCCTCTGGATCATTCATGTCGAGCGACACGAAAGCATCAATCAGCTTCTGTCTCAGTTCGGCTGACAGACCGGAACGGATCGTCCAGTTGTAATCATGGTACTCGGGGGTTGTGTAGAACACTCTGAGCTTGTCGGTATCGACTTTCTGCTCGTTGACCAGTTTCTCCCAGACCTTGATATTCAGAGCACCGGCATCCACACGACCACCGGCAACGGCAAATGCCGTGGCATCGTGTGCGCCGGAGAAGGCAACAGACAGGTCGTTGTCGACATCAATGCCTTCTTCGCTCAGAAAATGCCGTGGCATCAGGTGTCCGGATGTCGACGAGGGCGAACCGAAAGTGAAATTCACGCCCTTCAGATCGGCGACGGACTGAATGGGGGAATCGGTCTGCGTGATGAATACGGACTGGAAACGCTCGTCTTCCGCCCGTTGCACGATAGGCTCTACCTTGCCATCGGAACGCTGGGCAGCCTGAACATAGGTAAATCCACCCAGCCAGGCCATATCGATCTGATCACTGACCAGAGCCTCGACCGTTGCCGCATAATCGGTAACCGGCACGAAGGAGACGTCCATATCCAGTGCCTTGGAGAGGTAGTCGGCCATGGGCTCGAACTTGCGAATCAGTTCGGTAGGTGCCTCATCCGGTATGGCGCTGATGCGGAACTCGCCATCGGCCATGACTTGAGAGCCGGATAGGCTCAGGCCTGTCAACAGCAGCAATCGGGAGGCAAGAGATCCGAATTGCCCGGACGTGGACAAACGGCGGGCAGACAGGCAGCGAGAAATCGCCGCCACGAAACGTGATCGAGTCATGTCGAAATAATCCACAATTGCGGCAAGATTAAATGGGCTTGCCAAGGCGGCTGGACTATATCAAATTACGACTGGGTTAAGTATCCTGCTTGCGAAGAAGCTCCAGCGCCGTCTCGGCACATTGCAGGCAGATACAGACATCCAGCTGATCCGGTTGACACAGTGAACCTGCCTGCGAACTCGGGCGATTGCAGAACGAACAGCGATGTTCAAGATCCGGCGAGCGCAGGCTATGCCTTGCTCGCTCTTCGATCTCGTTGATCTTTTCGCAGGTCTGGCGAAACTGCCGCTCCGAATCATCCGGGTCGGACTCAGCGATTCTGCTCAGCGAGTCCTGCTGATCAACCAGCCCCGAGTCGATCGACTCCGGCGAGTCAGCGTCTGGCTTGTCGCCCTGCCCCGCGCTTGTCGTTGCGTCATTGTCTTCACCGCTCATGAGCGCCTCCTGTTATCAAACGGCTGTGCGGAACAAGGCCCCTGCCAATCCCGCCAGCATCAGTATGGCCGTGGGAATGATCGTCAGCAGAAAACCCACCGCTCGTTTACCGGGATCGACCACATAGGCTCGTCGATAGAGCGCACGTCCCACCAGATAGACAAAACCCACGAGCGCCACGAACAGCGGCGACCAGTACTGCGAAGCCACGAACAGTGCCGGTAGAAAACACACCAGCTGCTCGAGAGTATTCATCTGTACACGGAAAACGCGTTCGAATTCCTCGTTACCGCTGATGGCCGGGGCCTTGATTCCGTACTTCTCTCTGGCACGCCCCACCATGAAGCTGAAGTAGAAAAACTGGATGACTGCCAGCATGGCAATGATGTGAACGAATTTCATGGAAAATCTCCAGCCTGGGTTGATAAAGGATTCAATCAGTGGGACATCAATATTCAGTCATTCTGAGGATCTTCAGAAAACTGGAGCGAAACGCACGTCGGTACAGGACAAAGGCGACCCAGATGGTCGCAATCATGAACAACCAGGCGTTGAGACACCAGGTGAACGCTGCCAGGGCAAAGAAATAGGAGTTCAAGCCAGTCGTGAAATGCCTGGCCGCCAGAGCATGAAGCAAGGACAGCTTTCTGGCATAGAGATCCAGTGCCGCGGCGTCTTCACCATTGTCCGGAGCCGCCCCCATGATGATGAGAATGTAGTTATAGAGGCGATAGCTCCAGGCGAACTTGAAAAATGCAAAAACGAAGATGAAGACGATCAGGAGGATCTTGATTTCCCACTGAAAGCGCGAACTCGTTGTGGACAGGGGGATTTCCTGCAGGACGGCAACCGCACTATCGCCAGAGCCCAGGCCTGCCACCAGACCACCAATCAACAACACCGAGGTGGAGCCGAAAAACAGAACCCCCTGTTGCAGGCCATTCTGTATCAGCGCATCGAAGGGTGATCCTTCCCGCTTGATGACATTGCGCATCCACTGCTCGCGCTTGTCCACCATGGCGCTGGTGATGGTCAGGGAGCTGAAACGCGAGTGATTGACCACATAGAAGTGCCCTATCCAGGTCACGAAGAACAGCCCCAGCGCGAAGAGGTCGAGTAGTGAAAATCCGTAGAGGCTAGGCAT
Organism: uncultured Granulosicoccus sp.; assembly: GCA_965367215.1. Lineage (GTDB taxonomy): Bacteria > Pseudomonadota > Gammaproteobacteria > Granulosicoccales > Granulosicoccaceae > Granulosicoccus. The sequence continues at coordinate 1,670 of CBDUIJ010000137.1, read as the reverse complement.
GTGTCAGGCAGTCAGGTGATACACGACGTGAGTGGCTGGCTTGCCAACAGGAATAGCCACAATATACGGCTTTACCGGCTGGCTCGCAAACAACGCGGTGTGTCGTCGGGCACACCACGGCAGGTACCGTTCACCTCGCATCACATCGGTGCAGCCAGAGATCAGATGCGTCTGACGCGCTCACTGCTCAACAATTCCCGGGTACTGTCCGGCATGATGAGTCCGTTGTCGACGGCCTCATCCAGCGACGCCTCCAGCGCTCGAATCGTATCCAGCGCGCTGATGACCTCATCCAGACGATCAAAGGGGATGACCACGGCACCATCTTCATCACTGACGATCACATCACCGCTGCTGATGCAGACATCTCCCAGCTGTACATCCGTACCCACTTCACCCGGACCACTGGCGTAAGGGGAATTGGGTGAAACACCTGCACTCATGACGGGCAAGCCCACCTTGTTGATACCGGCCACATCTCGCACCAGACCATCGGTGATGAAACCCTGACCACCGGCATTGCGCAGCATACCCATGACTCGGTCGCCGATTACCGCCGAGCGGTCCCATTGCCCGGTAGCGGCCACCATGATGTCCCCGGCTTGTATCTCGCCCAGACCCGCGAAGACTGCCAGCACATCTGCCGGACCACACTCGCAGGTCAAGGCGACGCCACACATCTGCACAGGCAGAATGCCGGGGCTGACATGACGAATGATCGCCGGTAGCGCCCCGCGCCCCTTCATGGCATCCGCCAGGAACCCGGTCGGAGTTCCTGCGAGAGCCTGCAACTGCTGTGCGCTGGGTCTGGGGTGATTCTCCCGAATGATCAACAGGGGTGGCTCTTCAATCATGACTCGGTCCTGAGACGGTATCTGACGATGAGCTCAAACATAGCACCCGGCTGCAGCTGTTGCAGACCTCTGTGCTACCACTGGTTATACGACAGGAATTTACCACTCATCTTGACCTCGATTCGATCACCCTTGGGGTTCGGTATCTTCTCGACACTCATGTCGAAATCGATGGCGCTCATGATGCCGTCACCGCCCTTCTCGTGTATCAGCTCCTTCAGCGTCTGACCGTAGACACCGACAATTTCATAGAAGCGATAGATGCAGGGATCGGTCGGCACTGTCTGGGGAAACACCTTGTTCGGCGCCTCTGTCAGCACCTCGATCACCTCTTCAGGCAGCTCCAGTAGCTCGACCAGCGTTCGGGCCTTGTCTTCCGGCAGGGAATTCATGCCCAGACAGGCCGATGTTGTAAATACCTCTGACATGCCGATGGTGTTTGCAATGGATTCCCAGCTGAGCTTCATGGCTCGCTTTTTCGCCATGATGGCCTCGGTCACTTCCGCCATTGTCAGCAGCGAAGGCAGTAACGTGGGTGTCTGCATCTGGTTCATGATGTCGTTCCTGTTGAAGGGTAGTTGAAACTGGATTCATTCAAGGGCCTGACGATCTCGGGCGCAGACATGCGACTGCCAGCTCAATGCAGCTACACCGCGCGTCCGTGATGTAGCTGCCTGTTTCGGCTCCGACAGACGCATGAATCGGTTCGTGTAACGTCAAGGCTCACCCTCCTGTTCCATGTTTCATGCCAGCTCGAAAAATCTCGATATTCCCTTCTACTTCATGAGCTTGCAAAGTTCGCGAACACATCCAGAC
>CBDUIJ010000136.1:0-14057 GCA_965367215.1 uncultured Granulosicoccus sp. | reverse complement strand
GGAACATTCGCTTGGGGCCAATGGCCATATCAGCCAGCGTGTAACGATCCAGGGTGTCCAGAAACGCATTGGTTGCTTCGAGCAGTGGAGCCGGCAGAGAGCAGACGGGCGTTATGGGACAGAGATTTCCGGGCCTCAGACATTCCACCAGACCGAAGTCGGGCTCCATCAGACGCACGATTTCACCCAGCGTGATTTCCTCGGTCGGCTTGCACAGATACAGGCCACCTGCTCGCCCTCTTTTCGCCAGCAGCAAACCAGCCCGGGTCAGGGTGTTGACCACCTTCATGGTGGTACTGCGCGATATACCGTAGAACTCGACCACCTGCTCTATACGGAACATGGCTCCTTCCTTCTCTGCTGCATACAGCAGCACGCGAAAGGCTATGTCACACGTGTCTGTCAATCGCATGCGACTTCTCCTTGCGCCATTGCGGAATCATGATCATAAGTCTAACCCATAAGAGTCATTTGACTTGAATCAATAAGAGCGACATTATTCATTCTTGTCAAAAGCATCTTTTATGAGGAAAGTCAGTCATGCAACACCTGTCAGACACCACAATGGACATTGTCAGCGCAACCGTCCCGGCTCTGGAAGCGCATGGCGAGGCCATCGTTGCACGCATGTATGAACGGCTTCTGCAGGACGCAGAGATTCGCAGCTTTTTCAACATGTCCCATCAAAGTGGCAATTCTCCACAACACAAGGCCTTGACTGGTGCCATTCTCGCCTATGCCAACAACATCCGCGAACCGCAGATTCTTGCCTCGGCCATTGAGCGCATAGCGCAGAAGCATGTGGCACTGAAGATTGCGCCGGCTCACTATGAAGCTGTCGGAACTTCATTACTGGCAGCCATCAGTGATGTGCTGGGAGATGCTGCCAGTCCCGAAGTGCTCGATGCCTGGGGCGAAGCCTACTGGTTTCTGGCAGGTGTCCTGATCGATCGAGAAAAGTCGTTGTACTCGGATCAGGCCACATCACCCGGCGGCTGGTCTGGCTGGCGTGATTTCGTCATTGCCGAAAAACGCGCGGAAACCGATGAAATCACCTCGTTCACGCTGCGCCCTGTTGATGGAGAGGCGGTGCTGGAACACAGACCCGGCCAATACCTGACACTCTTGCTGAACATCGATGACGGTGACAGTGTGCGACGCACCTACTCCATATCATCAGCGCCCAATGGTCGGGACTACCGCATCACGATAAAACGCGAGGCGCAGGGAAGAGTTTCAAGATGGCTGCATGATGTCGCCCAGACCGGCACCGAACTGTCGGTCGGTGCGCCTGCAGGTGACTTCTTTCTGGATCCTGACAACAAGTCGGAGGTCGTGCTGCTGTCCGGCGGGGTTGGTCTGACACCCATGATCTCCATGCTGGAGGCCAACAGTGGTAAAGCTCTGCCGATAACCTATGTACATGCCGCACGCAGTCGTGCTCATCATGCCATGCAGGACTTGCCTGTCCAGCTGGCCACACGCTCTGCCGTCTTCTACGAAGAGCTCGACGGTACCGAGCCTGCCTCTGGAAACACGGTCATTCAGGGTCGACTGGATGCAAGCTGGCTTGCCGAGAATACCAACACGCAATCATCGGACTACTACGTTTGCGGCCCGACAGGGTTCATGCAGGCGACCATCAACGGCCTGCGCTCCATCGGTGTCAGCGATGAGCGTCTTCACTACGAATTCTTCGGACCTGCCACAGAAGCGCTGTAATCATTCAATGCGCTGCTGACAGACGATCGACGGAAGAACCCGACTCCGGGCTGCGTTTACATCGACACGCAGCCGGAGTCGGCAGATGGCCGATTACGGCTCAGCCCTGACCACCCCGTAACTCTCAGGCAACTGACAGTTTTACATCGATGTTGTTGCGCGTGGCATTGGAATACGGGCACACCTCATGGGCGCGCTCAACCAGCTTTTCGGCATCCGCCTTGTCAACACCCGGCATGGTAACCGCCAGCGCGATCTCCAGGCCGAACCCACCTTCCGAGCGCGGGCCAATGCCCACAGTGGAGCGAACTGTCGTGTCTTCCGGCACGGAGGCATAGCCTTTTTCGTTGCCAGCCACAAATTTCATGGCTCCCAGGAAACAGGCGGCATAGCCTGTCGCGAACAGCTGTTCGGGATTGTTGCCTTCTCCGCCACTGCCACCCAATTCCTTTGGCGTTGTCAGGGAGACGCTCAAGGCACCGTCCAGCGTGCCGGATTTACCATCTCGTCCACCAGTAGCTTCGGCACTGGTTGTATAGAGCACGTCTACACTCATTGAATTGTCCTCTTCTGCTATCGAATTGAAGTACGGTCTCGGCAAATGACTGCCCTGTTCGAAACGGGCAACCATATAGCTAGTGCACTAAACATTAGCATACTATGCATGCCGCTGTAGGTTCATTCAATCCCGCCGATTGCACACTTTACAGACTCCGCGAGTTCGCTACTGCTGCGGCCCTATCAGGCCTCGTTCGGGATTTCCATGTCGTAGACAAGAATACCGGCAGCGCCGCCTACGGCTGACTCTACCAGTTGTGCCCCGATCGCCTGATGTTCTGCGTCGATCAGATAGGCATCTCGATCCTCGACGCTACTGAAGTCGATCATGAAGCCATCCGCAAAACCCTTGTCCATACCGGTTTCCGGACTGACGTTCTTGCCCAGCTGTACAGCCAACATGCCCTTGAGGCGTGATTGCAATGCCACGAGCTGAGCGAATAGTGCGTCACGTTGGCTTGTACTCACTTCGTTCTTGAAGTGTATGAATACGCAGTGTCGAATCATGGTTTATCTACCTTGGTGAAAATTCCGGTTTGATCTCCAGGTCTGCCTGACTGCACTAGAACAGACGCGCCAACTGTCCTTTCACCTGTCGGATGGGTATGGAGGATTCAATATTGGCAACGCCGTCCACCTTGGTCAGCCTGCCCGTGAGAAATCGTTCGAATTCATGCAGGTCAACCACTGCAACCCGGAGCAGGTAGTCACGATTTCCGGTCATCAACCAGCAATCCATGACTTCCGGGAGCAGCTTGATTTCATTCTCGAAGTTCATGAGTCGATCATCAATCTGCCGATCCAGCTGCACGGACACGAACACGGTGAAGGCAAAGCCCAGCTTGGTTTCATCGATATCGGCACTGTAGCCCTTGATGATGCCGAGCTTTTCCAGATTGCGTACGCGTCTGGCACAGGGGGTGGGCGACAGACCCACCCGTTCACTGAGCTCCTGGTTGGTCAGGCGAGCATTACGCTGCAATTCAGCCAGGATGCGATTGTCGATCTTGTCCAGAGTGGTTTCCATGACTCACCTTAGCAGTATCCATCTCGATGGTTCATATTATTAGCGAATACCACCACCATGAGCAACATTCATGGGTGCATTTGACGATTTCCACTGCTCGTTCACGGATATCATTTCTTCATTGAATCTGCACGGAATACACTGCAATGAACAACGATCAGTCTGGTACTCCTCAGGATCTGGACCCGGTCGAAACCTCGGAATGGATCGAGTCACTGGAGTCTCTGACCGAAACCCACGGCCCCGAGCGCGCCCGTTATGTCCTGTCTCGTGTACAGGAACGAGCGCGTCTGCTAGGGGCGACGGTTCAGGGGCTGCCATTTTCGGCCTACCGCAATACAATTCCTGTCTCCGACCAGGCCCCTTACCCAGGGGATCTGGAGATCGAACAGCGCATCAACACCCTGATACGCTGGAATGCACTGGCCATGGTCGTCCGAGCTAACAAAGCTTACGGCGAACTGGGCGGCCACATCGCTTCGTATGCCTCGGCAGCGGAGATCTTCGAAGTGGGATTCAATCATTTTTTCAAGGCCAGTAGCGACCACGGCGTGGGCGATCTGGTCTATTTCCAACCGCACTCGGCACCGGGTATCTACGCTCGCTCCTTTCTGGAAGGACGCCTGAGCGAATCCGATATCGCCAGTTACCGCCAGGAAGTGCCCGGACAGGGACTGTGTTCCTACCCGCATCCGTGGTTGATGAAAAACTACTGGCAACTGCCCACTGGCTCCATGGGCATCGGTCCGTTGTCAGCGGTCTACCAGGCGCGCTTCATGCGCTACCTGCAGGCACGCAAGCTGGCCGAGACCCGTCAGCGACATGTCTGGGGAGTCTTCGGTGACGGAGAAATGGATGAACCGGAATCCATCGCCGGACTGACACTGGCGGCCCGGGAAAAGCTCGACAACCTGACCTTCATCGTCAACTGCAATCTGCAGCGCCTGGACGGCCCTGTACGCGGCAATGGCCAGATCATTCAGGAACTCGAGTCCCTGTTTGTTGGCGCCGGCTGGAACGTCATCAAGGTGCTGTGGGGCTCGGAATGGGATGATCTGTTTGCGCGGGACGAAAACCATGCGCTATTGCGTCGTTTTGCACAGACCGTGGATGGCCAGTATCAGAACCTCGGCTCCAAGGATGGTGATTACAATCGGCAGAAGTTCTTCGACACCGATCCCGAGCTGTCCGCCCTCGCCAGTCACCTGTCGGATGAACAGATCCACCGTCTGAAGCGCGGCGGCCATGACTACCGGAAGCTGTACGCAGCCTTTGCCGCTGCCAAGGCGCACAAGGGCCAGCCGACTGTCATTCTGACAAAGACCAAGAAGGGCTACGGCATGGGAGGCGCCGGAGAGAGTCGCATGACAGCGCATCAGGCGAAGAAACTCGATATCGAGGCGCTGTTGCAGTTTCGGGATCGTTTCGAGCTGCCACTGAACGACAAGCAGGTGGAGGAGTTGCAGTTCTACAAGCCTGATGACAGCAGTCCGGAAATACGCTATCTGAAGGAACGACGTGCGACGCTCGGCGGCTATCTGCCAGCGCGTGCGCTCAATGCCAGCACAGCAATTCCACCACGTCCTGCCCTGGACAAGTATGCAGGCTTTGCCGTCAACGCTGAAGACAAGGTGATGTCCACCACCATGGCGGCAGTACGCATTCTCTCCGGATTGATGCGCGACAAACAGTTCGGTCCACGACTGGTACCCATTGTGGCGGACGAAGCCCGCACGTTCGGCATGAACAATCTGTTTCGACAGGTAGGCATCTACTCGCCCGAGGGTCAGCTATACGAGCCCGAGGACTCAGGGTCGATGCTGTATTACAAGGAAAGCCGGGATGGGCAGCTACTCGAAGAAGGCATCACCGAAGCCGGAGCCATCAGCTCCTGGACGGCGGCGGCCACGGCCTACTCCGCCCACGACGTCGAGTTGTTACCGGTCTACATCTACTATTCCATGTTCGGATTCCAGCGCGTTGGTGACCTGATCTGGGCGGCGGCAGACCAACGTGCGCGAGGATTCCTGCTCGGTGCCACGGCCGGCAGAACCACGCTATCGGGTGAAGGCTTGCAGCATCAGGATGGCTCAAGCCATCTGCTGGCGGCCTCGATACCCAATTGCCGCGCCTATGACCCGACCTTCGCCCATGAGGTGGCTGTCATCATGGAGTACGGCATGCAGAGAATGCTGGACGAGCGGCGTGACGAGTTTTTCTATATCACCGTGATGAACGAAAACTACGCGCAACGATCACTACCCGACGGTAGCTCATCAAACATCATCAAGGGCCTCTACCACCTGCAAGGCCACGGCTCTGCGCAGGGCCAGACACCGAAGGTCAGACTGCTGGGCTCCGGAACCATCCTGATGGAAGTCATTGCAGCGGCCGACATCCTGTTGCAGAACTATGGCATTGCCAGTGATGTTTTCAGTGCCACCAGCTTTACCGAACTGGCGCGAGAAGCCGCCAGTGTGGAGCGAGCCAATCGACTGGGCGTCCATTCATCACCACAGAAAAGTCATGTGGAGACCCTGTTGCCCGGCGACGAGCCCGTCATTGCCGCCAGTGATTACGTTCGTGCCTTCCCGCAGCAGATAGCGCCCTATATCCAGGCTCGCATGAGTGTGCTGGGTACCGATGGATTCGGGCGCTCTGCCAATCGGCAGGCCCTGCGTCGCTTCTTCGAAGTCGACCGGCAGCACATCGCACTGGCAGCCATCGAAGCACTGGTGCGCCAGGGAAAGGCAGAGCCTGCATTGATTCCGCAGGCTATCAGGGATCTGGGCATTGACCCTGACGCACCGGCGCCATGGACTGTCTGAACTCAGCGTGACTGCGTTCTCAGGAAATGGCTTCCAGTGCTCGCAGCACATCCCGACGACTGACCTGTCCAACCAGACGATTGTTCTGCATGACCGGGTAGCGTCGGAAAGGCGAATCGATGAACAGCTGAGCCAGTTCCAGAATGCTGGTATCGGCATCGATGGTTGTCACCTTCTTGCTCATGTAATCCTTTACATGCCCGGCGTAGTCATCATGATAGCCAGCGCTCAGCGCGACCTTCATGCAATCCTGCTCTGACAGGATGCCAACCAGATTACCGTGGTCGTCAACAACCGGGGCACCGGAGATGCGCTTCTCGACCAGCTGGCTGATCGCAAGGCGCATTTCCGTTTCGGGATTGAACGTGACCAGACTGGCGGCCATGTAATCACTGACCTTGATGGACCTGAGCATCAGAATCCCCCCTTGGCCATCGCAGCAGCACGCTTGCTGCTGCAAGGACGTGAGCAGCTCTGGCAGGCACCGGAGCCGTTGACGGCATTCAAGCCGCCACAGCTACCCGCGATAGGTGATCGACCAAAGATGACACCGATGGCCATGCCGGCAATTGCCAGAGCCATAATGCCGAACGTGACGAGGAACAGTGACATCATAAGTCTCTCCAGACGATCGTGATCGTTAGCCGTACAACGCTTCGAATGCCGTGCTGTGTCGCTCTGCCAGAGAAGAGCCGGACTTCAGTATCAGCTGTGCAGCAACGCCATGCTGTTCTGCAAACGCCATGGCATCATCGGCTCCCATGATCATCAGGGAGGTGGACAATGCATCCGCCGCCATGGTGGATTCGGCAACCACACTGACCGAGGCCAGACCGTTGTGAACCGGCTGACCGGTGCGCGGATCGATGGCGTGAGAGTAGCGCTGCCCACCGTCGTCGAAGAAATTACGGTAATCGCCGGACGTGGCAATTGCACGGTTTTCCAGGTCGATGACGCGGAATACATCACGCCGTCCTGCTTCCGGTTTCTCGATAGCCACTTTCCAGGCACTGCCGTCGGGTTTTCGGCCTTTGGCAGCCAGCTCACCACCGACCTCGACCAGATAGCTTTCAACACCATTGGCATCCAGAACAGCAGCGACACGATCGACCGCATGTCCCTTGGCAATACCGGACAGATCCAGTTCGATGTCGGACTTGCGCTTGCGTACGGCATTCGCTTCGAGATCGACGTCGATGTATTCATGACCGATACGAGCCATGGTCTGGCTGATGGACTGCGTACCCGGGCGATGCCCGCGAGCCGCGGCGTCGCCGGCTGTCGAACTGCCAGCGCCGAATCCCCACAGATCAACCAGAGGACCGACAGTGGCATCGAAGGCACCGTTGGTACGTTCACTGGTCTGCATGGCATGCGCAATGACTCGCGTCGTGGCAGGCGTCATGGATTGCCAGTCGCCATCGACACTCTTGTTCAGCCTGGACAATTCCGAATCGGCCTTCCAGGTGGACATATGGGTATCAACATCACGAAGTACCGAGAGCACTTCCTGCTCCAGGCCCTCTTTCACGGAACCACCAAGCCGGACACTGTAACCCGTGCCCATGACCAGACCTTCAAATCCTGCCAGGTCCGGTGTGCTGGCGGTGCCAGTTCTACCAACCAGTGACAACACGCCTGCTGGTAACAGGATGCCGCCGCCGATCAGCATGGATGACTTCAAAAAGCTGCGTCTGTTCATAATTCTCATTTGCCTCGTAATCGACTCAGCCGCCGAAGTCGTCAAGCATGATGTGTTCGTCTTCCACACCGAGTTCGTGGAGCATGTCGATAACCGCCGCGTTCATCATCGGTGGTCCGCACATGTAAAACTCGCAGTCTTCGGGTGTGGGGTGATTTTTAAGGTAATTCTCGAGCAGTACATTATGAATGAAGCCGGTATAACCCGTCCATTCGTCTTCAGGCAATGGATCGGACAATGCCAGATGCCATTGGAAATTCTCGTTCTCGGCCTGCAGCCTGTCGAAATGATCGGCGTAGAACGTCTCACGCAGGCTTCGAGCTCCGTACCAGAAACTGATCTTGCGATCGGTGTGTACGCGCATCAGCTGATCGAAGATATGTGAGCGCATCGGAGCCATACCGGCACCACCACCAATGAATACCATTTCGTTCTTGGTCTCCTTGGCAAAGAACTCGCCATAAGGCCCCGATATGGTCGCCTTGTCACCCGGTTTCAAGTTGAATATCCATGAGGACATTTCACCTGCCGGTACATCGTCGATACGGCTCGGTGGCGGCGAGGCGATTCGGACATTCAACATGATGATGCCTTCCTCTTCCGGATAGTTCGCCATGGAATAGGCGCGCATGACCGGCTCGGACACCTTCGACTCGATCTTCCAGAGGTTGAAGCGATCCCAGTCTTCGCGGAATTTCTCTTCCACGTCGAACTCACTGTACTTCACATGATGCGGAGGACACTCGATCTGTATGTAGCCACCGGCACGGAATGGAACCGTTTCGCCTTTGGGCAGTTCCAGCACCAGCTCCTTGATGAAGGTAGCCACGTTGTCGTTGGAGCGCACGGTACAGTCCCACTTGCGCACGCCGAAGACTTCTTCCGGCACTTCGATACGCATGTTCTGCTTGACCGTGAGCTGGCAGGACAACCGACCACCTTCTGCCGCTTCGCGCTTGTTGATATGGCCGGTTTCGGTCGGCAGGATGGAACCGCCGCCTTCCAGCACCCGGACCTTGCATTGGCCGCAGGTACCGCCACCGCCACAGGCCGAGGCGACATACAACTCTGCATCAGCCAGCGCACCCAACAGTTTCGAGCCGACGGGTGTGTGAATGGTCTTTTCGCCGTTGATCAGTACATCGACATTGCCACTGGCGACCAGTTTCGACTTGGCGCCGAGAATGATACCGACCAGCACCAGCAGGATGACGGTGAAGAGGACAACTCCCAGGATAATCTCAACCATGACAGCACGCCCCCGTGTGTCCGAATACAGTCACATTCATGTTTTTCTTGTGCAGTCGCTTGGGCATCATAGTTGAATACCCGAAAATGCCATGAAACCCAGAGACATCAGGCCAGCAGTGATAAAGGTGATTCCCAGGCCTTGCAGACCGGCCGGAACATCACTGTATTTGAGTTTCTCTCGTATGCCCGCCAGTGCGGTGATTGCCAGCGCCCAACCAGCGCCACTACCCACACCGTAGACCACACTCTCGCTGAATCCGTAGTCGCGTTCAACCATGAACAACGAACCACCGAGAATGGCGCAGTTGACGGTTATCAGCGGCAGGAAAACACCCAGTGCGTTGTACAGAGCCGGAAAATACTTGTCGAGCAGCATCTCCAGAATCTGTACCAGTGCCGCGATGACACCGATATAACAGATCAGACCCAGAAAGCTCAGATCGACATCCGGCATACCCATCCATGCCAGAGCGCCATCACTCAACAGGTACTGATACAGCAGATTGTTTGCCGGTACCGTTATGGCCTGTACGAAGATGACTGCAGTACCCAGACCCATGGCCGTTCCAATATTCTTGGAAACCGCCAGAAACGTACACATTCCCAGGAAGAACGATAACGCCAGGTTTTCGATGAATATCGACTTGACGAAAAGGCTTAGCAGAGCCTCCATCAGAGAACCTCCGAGCTATGTGCATCGCTGATACGGAATTCCGCCTTTTCGATCTGTGCTGTCTTCCAACTGCGAATGGCCCAGATCATCAGACCGATGATGAAGAACGCGCTGGGTGGCAACAGCATCATGCCATTGGTGTAGTACCAGCCACCGTCATTGACGGATGGCAATATGGTGTAGCCGAGCAATGTGCCAGAGCCGAACAACTCACGAACCGTACCGACGATGACCAGCACCAGACTGTAACCCAGTCCATTACCCAGTCCATCGAGCATGCTGATCATGGGAGGGTTCTTCATGGCAAATGCTTCAGCACGACCCAGCACGATACAGTTGGTGATGATCAGACCGACGAACACCGACAATGATTTGGCCACGTCATAGGCAAAGGCCTTGAGCAGCTGATCCACCACGATGACCAGCGAGGCAATGATGGTCATCTGTACGATGATACGAATGCTTGATGGCACATGATTGCGTATCAGTGATATCGAGGCATTCGAACAGGCCACGACCGTGGTCAGAGCCACAGCCATCAGCAAGGAGGCCGCCAGCGTCGTTGTGACAGCCAGCGCCGAACAGATACCCAGTATCTGTAGCGTGATCGGATTGTTATCGACCAATGGGTCGAAGACAACTTTCTTGGTATCCGCGTCCATGATTATGCCCCTTGCTGTCTGAGGTTTTCGAGGAAGGTTCCAAAGCCCTGCTCATCGAGCCAGAAACGCAGCAGTTGAGAGACACCGCGACTGGTCAGCGAGGCACCCGCCAGGCCATCGACACTGAAGGCAGCATCGGCGGATTTCTCATCGACAACACCCTTGATCACCTGAATTCGCACTTCACCCGTCTCGTCATAGGCCAGCTTGCCTTTCCACTTGGCCTGCCAGTCCAGGTTGTCGACCTCGCCGCCAAGACCCGGGGTCTCGGCATGGTCGTAGAATTTCAGACCCTGAATGGTCTTGAGATCACTATCCAGAGAAACGAAGCCGTACAGCGTGGACCAGAGCCCAAGGCCGTTGACCGGCAGAATGATCTGGGTGAAGTCATCGCCCTCGCCGACCAGATAGACCTCCGAATAGCGAGCCTTGCGGCCGATGCCGGCGATATCCTCATCACCGGGGATCGCCACACTGAGTTCCGGGTCACGAGCTGCGACGTACTGGTCGTACTCCACGTCCATGAACTTGTCGGTGAACTCTCCGGTTTCCAGATCGACCATGCGCCGTTGCACATTGGCAAACGCCTTCTCGATGTCGTCACCCGGCTGCAGCAACCCGGCTACTGCCAGGATATTGCGCTTGCGGTCAAGCGCAGCGTTTTCGCTCTGCATGGGCCGCAACAACACGGCCGCACCGGCAACCACGATCGAACACGCCAGACACATGACCAGAGCCACGGCCAGCGTTTTCTTGGTGCTGTCATTGGGCAAGGCCATAATGGCCTTGAACTGCCCCATCAGACCGTTGCCTGCAGGAGCCTGCTTACCTGCCAGATCATCACGTCGCACCACCTGTTGCGGATCAGGGGCGCCCTGTTTTTCCTCTGGCGACTTATCAATTGGATTATTCAACTTGCCGCTCCTGTGCGTCTCATACGACGACGGATATTGGCCTGAATGACGCCGTAGTCAATCAGCGGCGCTACCAGGTTGGCGAACAGGATCGCCAGCATGATGCCTTCCGGGTAAGCCGGATTGACAACCCGGATGATCACGGTCATGAAACCGATCAGCACGCCGAATATCCAGCGCCCCGTATTGGTCATCGAGGCACTGACCGGGTCAGTCGCCATGAAGACCATGCCGAACGCAAAACCGCCCACAACGAGATGCCAATACCAGGGCATGCCGAACATCGGGTTGGTATCGCTGCCAATCAGGTTGAGCAGCACGCTGGTACCCACCATTCCGAGAAAGACGCCCAGAATGATTCGCCACGATGCAATGCGGGTGTAGATAAGGAATGCAGCACCCAGCAGACAGGCAAGCGTCGACGTTGCGCCGATGGAGCCCTGTATGGAACCGAAGAAGGCATCCATCCATTCAATACCGCCTTCGCGGATAGCATCCATTCCGCCCTGCGCACCCAGACTCAAGGCAGTGGCACCACTGAAACCGTCTACCGCTGTCCAGACTGCATCACCTGACATCTGAGCCGGGTAGGCAAAGAACAGAAATGCACGTCCTGTCAGTGCCGGGTTGAGAAAGTTCTTGCCGGTTCCGCCAAACACTTCCTTGCCGATCACGACCCCGAAGGAGATGCCCAGAGCCGCCTGCCACAAGGGCACGGTTGGTGGCAGTATCAGCGCGTACAGCATGGAAGTCACGAGGAAGCCTTCGTTCACTTCATGGTTGCGTACGGCGGCAAAGGTGACTTCCCAGAAACCACCGGCCATCAGCGTGACGATGTAGATCGGCAGGAAGTACATCAAGCCATGCAGAAAGCTGTCATAGAGACTCGAGGGGTCGTAATCGACACCCAACAAGCCAAGCGCGGCACCACGCCAGCCTTCGGCGCTGGCAACGCCCATGTCAGCCATGGCCAGATTGGCCTGATAGCCGACATTCCACAAACCGGCAAAGATACACGGCAAGGTGGCGAGCACGACGTAACTCATGACCCTTTTCAGGTCGATGGCGTCACGTACATGGGGTGAGGTGCGGGTTACATCCGACGGTGTATACAGGAATGTATCCACCATCTCATACAAGGCATAGTACTTCTCGTACTGACCGCCCTTGGCAAAGAGCGGGTGTACGCGGTCCAGCCAGCGTCGCATCGGTGACATATTATTAGCCTTCCTTCTCGATTTGTTCGAGGTTGCTGCGCAGAACCGGGCCGTAGTCGTATTTGCCGGAACACACGAAGGCGCACAGGGCGAGATCCTCCTCGTCAAGCTCAAGACAACCCAGCTTCTGCGCCATGTCGGTGTCACTCACCAACAGGGAACGCAACAGCTGCGTAGGCAGGATATCCAGCGGCATGACGCGTTCATAGCTACCGGTAGGTACCATGGCGCGTGGACTGCCGTTGGTGGACGTATGGAACTCGAAGTCGGCACGATCTCGTTTGAAACTGGAGAACAGCACATTGGTAATGGAGAACTTGTTGCTGGCAGGATTGATCCACCCCAGCAGCTCGCGCTTGCGCCCTTCTGCCAGTACTGACAATTGCGTGTGGTAACGCCCCAGATAGGCCGTCTGGTTGGCGGCACGACGACCGGAAAGCACAGAACCGGTAATGATTCGGCACTCGGTTTTCTCCAGTGCGTCTACCACCAGCTCCTTTGTGCTGGCACCGATACGAGTCCGCAGCAACCGTGGTTTGAGCACGACCGGACCGCCCAGCGCAATGACACGCTCGGTCCAGAGTTTGCCGGTGGTAAACAGCTTGCCGATGGCAATGACATCCTGATAACCCAGATGCCAGACGGTGCGTGTTTCATTGACCGGATGCAGATGGTGGATGTGGGTACCAGGCAAGCCGGCCGGATGAGGTCCGGAGAATTCACTGCTGTGAATACCCTGGCCATGAGTCGATGGCAGGTTCTGCGGCACCGGCACATCTGCGCCAGAGGCCTTGCAGACATGAACCTTGCCTTCGGTCAGCTTGGTCAGCACTTGCAGGCCATGACTGAAGGCATCTGCCTGTTCGGCGATGATCACCTGAGGATCGGCCGCCAGTGGATTGGTGTCCATGGCCGTCACGAAGATCGCATCGGCAGTGGATTCCGAGTGCGGTATCCTGCTGTATGGACGCGTTCGGAATGACGTCCAGAGACCGGTGCGACACAAGGTCTCGCGAACGAACTGTGGATCCAGCTTGAACAGTTCGTCGGGAGAGACAGCGTCTGTCAGATTCGGGCTTTCTTCATCGGCGTCAAGCTTGATGACGACCGATTGCAGTACCCGGCGAGCCCCTCGATGGATGGACTCGACAACACCTGACCCCGGCGCCGTAAAATTGACAGCTGCATCGTGCTTGGCTGTAAACAGTGGCTGACCGAGAGTGACACGATCTCCCTCAGCCACTTTCATGGTAGGACGTAGACCCAGATAGTCACGACCAGTCAGGGCGACTGTCGTTACCGGATTCGCGTCGTGGATTGTTTGTTCGGGCTTGCCGTCAAGAGGCAGATCAAGACCCTTCTCGATACGTATCGAACTCATGGTTGCTCGCCTCGGTAGGTAGAGCAACGCAGCACTAGACCCCAGATTGGCAAAGAGATGCTCCTCATGGTAAATCGTGGTGTGTTGATGCTGCACGACCCGCGGCGGAATCGAGCTGCGCT
>CBDUIJ010000135.1:0-14089 GCA_965367215.1 uncultured Granulosicoccus sp. | reverse complement strand
TCATGGATAGCGACGGTCTAACTGATGTTCAAACACTGACCATCACGGTCAATGACGTAAATGAAGCACCGGTAATTACCAGTGACGGCGGTGGTGAAACTGCCTCTGTCGCTGTGGATGAAAACCAAACGTTCGTCACGAGAGTCGAGGCCACCGATGTAGATGACGGTGACGCACAGATTTACAGCTTGACTGGTGGTGCAGACCAATCGGCTTTTACCATTGATGCGAGTACCGGTGACTTGTCATTCATCAGCGCACCTGATCATGAAGTCCAGAGCTCTTACGACGTTGAAGTCACCGCTACTGATGAAGATGGTTTGACTGATGTTCAAACACTGTCCATCTCAGTCAATGATGTCAATGAGGCACCGGTCATCACGAGCGATGGCGGTGGTGCTACAGCCACTGTCTCTGTGAATGAAAATCAAAATGAAGTGACAACCATCACCGCCACCGATGTGGACGCCGATGCAACACAGACGTACAGCGTGTCCGGTGGTGCGGATCAGGCTGTATTCACCATCAATGCAGATACCGGAGTTCTGACGTTCACCATAACCCCGGACCATGAGACAAGAGACCGCTACGAAGTCGATATCACTGTCACTGACAACGATGGTCAGACCGATATCCAGACACTGACGATCAACGTGCTGGATGTGAATGAATCGCCGACGGCACAAACTGACACTCTGGACGCCGATCAAGAACAGGTGCTGAGCATTGATCCGATAGCATCGTTGTTGTCCAACGACTCCGACCCCGAAGGAGAATCCCTGACACTGCTGAGTTTCACTCAGCCTCAGCATGGCACTCTGACGCTGACGAATTCGGGGTTGCTGGAATACAGGCCTGATGAAGGTTTCGCCGGCAAGGATGGTTTTGACTACGAGGTGGAAGATGCTGCTGGCAACCGAGCCAGTGCGCGAGTGTGGCTGAATGTTCAAGCGTCGAGTCCTGATGTTCCGACCCTTGGTGCGGCACAGGAGGCCGTCGACGAGGTTCAGGAGACGTTGGTAGTCACACCTGAATACGTGGTTGATAAACAACCAGAAGAGACATCATCTTCGGTCATTACTTCATTGATCAGTGAGGAGACGAGCGACAGGGTTTTCAATCGCTTCAACGAACCCGTTACCGAAAGTGAAGGCAAGAGCTCGAAGGCGCCGTTCGCAGAGGTGGAGTTTACCAATGTGACGTCAGGCTATACCGTCGAACAATCAGCAGACGCCGAGGATAAACCGCCCTCTATTCATCCCGTCGGCAACGCCATCAGCGCCATGCTGGAGGTTCTGCTTGAGCATGAAATCAGCGATCTGGGCGCAACGTTCGACCTGGACCTGAGCTATTCATCGCAGTCGATCGAATTGCATGATGCCATCCTTGCTCTGCGTGATCAGGTCGATCAGATGGTTGAAGAATCGAAGGCGCGCAAAGCCCTGGTCGCCTCGGCACCAACATTCGTCGGTGCCTCTCTGACAGCGGGCGTCGTGACCTGGGTGCTGCGTTCCGGCTTGCTGGTTTCCGCAACCATTACTGCGACTCCCTTGTGGCGACCTCTGGATCCAGTGCCCATTCTCACACGATGGGATGAGGATGAACCCTGGTATGAACAAGGTGTCGAGGCGAACAAGGACCATGGCCCCGACGCGGCCAACGATCCCGACAACCCCAGGGATGCGAAAAATGCTTGAGAAGCTGAAATCCTTGCGCCTGTATAAAGCTGTGGCGCCGCTCATACGTCCCTTGATTCTGGGAGGTAGTCTGGTCATGCTCAGTTTGAGCGTGATGTTTCTCGCTGATCTGCTGGGGCTGAAAACCGATGCGGGCGACGTCTCTCGAGAATCACGCAAGGTTGTCGTCGAAGCCATGGCGACTCAGCTGTCCACACTGGCCAGTGAAGGTGATCTTGGTGAAATTCAATCCACGGTGTCGCGTTTTGTATTGAGAAATGGTGATGTCCACGCGGCAGCGCTGGTACGCGACACAGGTGTCGTGCTGGCTGAGCTGGGTGATACAACACTGTTCGACGAGAGCGCCTCCCGCTCCACGGCGACACAGTTGAAAGTTCCCATCTACGACGAGAATCACTTGTGGGGTGAAGTGCTTGTGGCTTTCGCGCCGTTGGCCAATCAACGAAGCGAGATGCTCTGGCTGGCCTTTGTCGCAATATGTTCTCTGGTGGCTTTTACCGCCTTTCTGAACCGGGCTCTGGTTCAACTGGACCCTGGAAGTGCGGTACCGGGGCGAGTGGATTCCGCGATGAACCTGTTCAGTGAAGGCGTTATCGTTCTGGATGCCAAACTGCGCATCGTGATGGCCAACCTCTCGGCTGCAAACATTGCCGGCAAAACCGCGAACGAGCTGGTTGGTCGCTCGCTGGATGATTGGCCATGGCAAAAGTCGGAAGATTGGCAAGGCCCCTGGGAGACGACGCTGCTCAGTGGTCTGGCAAAATCGGATGTACAGATGACACTTGTGGGCGCTGATGAGGAAAAGCGCTCGTTCCAGGTCAGTTGTGCATTTATCGGTGAAGGCGAGGAGGGGCGCAAGGGAGTTCTGGTGACCCTCGACGACATGACGACAGTGGAGCGCCAGAACCGTGAACTGACGAAGACGCTGATCAAATTGCGTCAGTCGAAGGAGGTGATCAGTGAAAAGAATCGTGAGTTGAAGTTGCTGGCGACTACCGATCCACTAACCGGTATTGCCAATCGTCGTACGCTCATGGAGACGCTTGACGGCTATCTGAAGCAAGCGCAAGCGGAGGGAACGCCGCTGTCGTGCGTCATGACCGACATTGACCACTTCAAGCAGGTGAATGACACCTACGGACATGCCGTGGGCGATGCTGTCATCAAGGCGATAGCAAAGACCTTGCAGGGTATCTGTGAAGATCTGGACCTGGTGGGACGCTATGGCGGCGAGGAGTTTGTCATTGTTCTGCCCGGAAAGAATGCCGAACAGGCAGCACGAATCGCCGAGCGTGCCAGAATTGCGGTCATAGCGCTGGCCTATGGCGACCGCCTGGCAGTGCCGGCCCTGTCATCGAGCTTCGGTGTTTCCGATATGTCCTGCGGAGCTACCGAGGGCAGTGAGCTGGTTGACGCCGCTGACAAGGGATTGTACCAAGCGAAGGAACACGGGCGAAATCAAGTAGTGATCCATGTTCCAGGCATGGAAGTCGAATCCAGGGCGATCACTTCGGTCACAGAGAAGGTAACTGGTGCGATGGTGTCCTCATCGGCCTCTGACCATGCTCAGGCTCGCATACTGGAGCTGGAAGGCCTGCTGCAACAACGCGAACATGAGCTCAGTGTGATCGGTGAGTTCGATGTCCTGACCGGAATGCCACTACGTTCGATCTTTCTGCAAAGAACGGAGGCAGAATTGATTCGAGCTGCCAGGGATGAAACGCTGGTTGGTGTCATCTCGTTTGCGATTCGGGATATGGATCGACTGCTGTCCACATTCGGTTATGCACTGTGCGATGAGCTGATCGTCAATGTCATGGATCGTCTGCAGAATGGTTTGCGGTCCACCGACCTGGTGTCCCTGCTGTCGGCGGATCACTCTCTGTCCCGAATCACCTCCAACGAATACGCGATCCTGCTTGCGTCCCTGAATGACACAACCAGTGCCATGGTTGTCGTGACACGGTTGAAGAGATTGTTCTCCGAGCCCTTTCTCCTGGGTGGAGAAAAAGTGTACATCGGTGCCGCCATCGGTATCGCTATCGCATCGCGAGGTGATCAGTTGGCGAGCACACTGTTCGTCGAGGCCAGCGAAGCACGTGCAGAGGCGATGCTCAAAACAGACAAGATTTCGCATGCGTTCAAATCGAGTCAGTTGCATGTTGCCTCCAATGACTATATCCGGCTGGAGTCGGATCTGCATGAAGCACTGGACAAGGACATGATCGAGGTCTGGTTTCAGCCCAAATTCGATATGAAGGAGCGGCGAGTCACGGGGATGGAAGCGTTGTTACGTTGGCGGCATGAAACACGTGGTTTCGTGCCCCCACAGTTGTTTGTGGAAGTCGCTGAAGCCAATGGACTTATCGACGAGTTGTCACAACGAGTGTTGAAGGCGACACTGCAACAGATCATCGTGTGGCGTTCAATGGGGTTCGGTGATTTGCGAGTCTCGATCAATATCTCACCCATGCAGCTGCGTGCGGAAACACTGGTCGAGGAGACCTTGCAGGCATTGAAGGAGGCCGGCGTCGAGGGTCGACAGCTTGAAATCGAGCTGACTGAAACCACGGTGCTGGACAATCCGGAAAAGGCTCGACTGGCATTGTCGCGACTGCGGGAGTCGGGGGTGAGCATCTCGTTGGATGATTTCGGGACCGGTTATACCTCACTGTCATTGCTGGCGGATCTGCCACTGGATGTGGTGAAGATCGACCGAATGTTCATGGAGGAAGTCGAGTCCAGTCCACGCTCACGAGCAATGGTGGGCTCGGTCATCAACATGGCACATGCCCTGAACCTGCGGGTGGTGGGCGAGGGCGTCGAGACCGATGCGCAGTTGGAAATTCTGCATCAGTTGGGTTGTGATGAAGTGCAGGGATACCTGATCAGCCGTCCACAGCCGGCCGAGCAGATAACCGCATTTCTGGTCAATCAGCGAAGCGGTACTCAAGCGCGTCGAGCGTAAGAGCTTGCCGAAGCATCCTGTTTGCGAACGTCTACTTTACACTGCGCTGGAAAACACCTGATTCGCTGGTCTGACTCATGAAGTGCCGGTCGGCCTCGGGTAGACTGGCAAGCAGGGCAGGCACCAGTTCGGTCAACTCTGTCAACGGTGAACCGCACTCGTGTTCGCCCGTGGAGTCGAGAAAGACCTGCCACAGTTCTTCTTCACTTGCCGTGGCCTTGCCGGTAACCGCCTGGTGCTGGATACCGTAGAAGCCATGATTGCGTGCCTGCAGCCAAAGGCAGTCGGCCTGATGGCTGACCTCTGTCGGGATACTCTGCGCTGGAATCAGGATACTGCGCAGGCTACCGGAGGCTGCACCGGAAACCGCAAGGCCCGGAAGGATGCCAGCCAACAGGGTCAGACTCAGCAGATCGATCTTGCCCAGGCTGGAAATGCGTATTGCTTTCATCATCAGGCGTGTACCACGGTTGGGTTATTGGGTTCGACAACCATGCGGGCTCCGCGGCTGAGAATGCCATCGGGCCGTGAGACAGCATCGAGTACCATGAAATCGCTTTGCCAGTAGTCGGGGGTGATGTCACAGCGCAGATAGCCGCGCCGGTTACTGTGGTGATGAACATGCGGATGAGTGGGGGCGATATCCTGCCAGTAGCTGGCCACATCGCTGCCATCTCCACCGGAGCTGATGGACGTTGTGGTCAGCTCTACGGCTACGGACTCTCCGTCAGGCTGATTCATGATGCGCGGTACATCAGCTGCCCAATGGCTGTGAATATCGCCAGACAGCACCACGACATTCTTCAGGCCGGCATCGACTATCTGCCCCACCAGGCGATCACGAGCAGCGGGGTAGCCGGACCATTTGTCCATCACGTGCCGGTTGCCGGCACTGGCAGCAGTCGCTTCGCGTCCGAACATGGGCACCTGTTGTGCAAGCACGTTCCAGTGGGCGTGGCTGCGGCTCAGCTGATCTTGCAACCAGTTTTCCTGTCGACTGCCCAGCATGGTCCGTTCAAGGTCTGCGAAGTCCGTGCAGTTCGACATCGAGCGGTCGTGACAAGCCTGTCGCGAACGATACTGGCGAGTGTCGAGCACATTGACCGACATCAGTCGACCGAATTGCAACTGCCGGTAGAGCTGTAGATGAGACGCAGTCGGCAACGCCGAGCGCCGCAGAGGCATGGCTTCATAGTAGGCCTGAAAGGCGGCGGCCCGGCGCAGGCGAAATATTTCCGGCGGCGTATTGGTTTCGCTGAATTCTGCTGCCCAGTCGTTGTCTATCTCGTGATCGTCCCAGGTGGCGATGAACGGGGCCGAGGCGTGCATGGCTTGCAGATCGACGTCGAGCTTGTAGAGGGCATAACGATTGCGGTAATCGTCCAGTGAAAACGTCTCTTGTCCCAGATGCTGTCGGACGCGGCTGCTCTTGCCGTCATACGGGGCGTATTCGTAAATGTAGTCCCCTGTATGAAAGATGGCGTCGAAGTGTTCGTCGGCCATATGCCTGTAGGCACTGAAAAAACCTTGTTCGTAGTGATTGCAGCCGCAGACACCGATGTGCAGATGCTCGACATCGGCTTGCGGCGAAGGAGCCGTTCGTGTTCTGCCGACAGGGCTTTGAATGCCACCGGCGGTGAATCGATACCAGTAATTCCTGCCGGGCTGCAGGGCGTCAACCTCGACATGCACCGCGTGACCCAGTTCCGCCCTGGCCAGAGTCCTGCCTGTCTGCACCGGTTGGTGGAGCAGTTCGTCCTCGGCGATCTCCCATTCCACCTCGATAGCGACATGTGGTAAACCGCCGCCTTCCAATGGTTTGGGAGCCAGACGAGTCCACAGGACGATGCCATCGGGTAAGGGGTCGCCCGAGGCAACACCCAGAGTGAAGGGGTAACTGTCGAATACCGGAGTCGCCCAGAGGCGCTGACTGCCTGATGACATGAGGGCGGCGCCGATACCCAGCTTCCAGCTGACATTCAGGAACTCGCGCCGCGACAGACTGGCGAGTGCGTGCTCGTAGGGCGTACGCATCAAGGCAACAACCGAGTGTGGATCAGAGTCTCATGATGTTGCTGTCATGTGACACAAGTCCTTCAACATCATGATGTTTCGGTGACACTGGAGCGACGAGTGTTAGTCGAGCGCGGGCTCCCTGTTTGTGTCACTGCGTCTGTCAAGGCATTTGTGCCTGAGCGTAAGGCATCAGTCTTGTGTTGAAGCTCCGGGTATTTTTACCCCGTCAATACGGTCAGAAAGTGACTTTTATCAATACCGGTTAGGGGGGTTACACGTCAATATAACAGGTAAGTAAAACGGCCTTTCAAGGAGAAGCCATGTTTGATTCAATGTTGTCACGAAGACAGCAGCACACGAGAAGCTATGTCGGGGTCATCCTCGTCGGCTTGTCCTGGCTGTTGTTGAGCGCGTCAGTACACGCTGCAGCACCGTCAGCTCCCGGGTCCCTGCGATACGAAAACTATTCGAAAACCTCCGGTGAGGTGTTCTGGAATCGTGCGACCGATGACGGATTGGTGGTTGCCTATGAGATCAAGGTCGATGACGCCATCATCGGTGAACGTGATGTGCTCAGTTACTACATGAAGCCATTGGTCAACGGCAAGTCCTATACGGTTGCTGTCACCTCCATCGACAACCAGGGCAATCGTTCGGCACCTGCCACGGTGAGTTTTGTTGCAGGCGGAGCAACCGTGACACCCGGTACAGTCGCAGCTCCCACTGGGCTGAAGGCCAGTGTCTACTCATCGACCTCAGCCGAAATCATGTGGGACCGATCGTCAACGTTCGGACTGACCTATGAAGTCACCCGCAACGGCACGGCCGTGTCCACGACTACCGGTATCAGCTATTACGACAGACTGCTCAGCCCCGGAACTTCCTACACCTACCAGGTTGTCGCCATTGATCGCAGTGGCAAACGTTCGGAGGCGGCAAGTGTCAGCCTGAATACAAGTGGCGGCACAACAACGCCGGTCAGCATCGCTGCTCCGACAGGTCTGAAAGCGAGTGTTTATTCGTCGACATCGGCTGAAATCATGTGGGATCGTTCAGCGACCTTTGGTCTGCGCTATGAAGTCAGCCGCAACGGTTCGCTTGTGTCATCCATCACCGGTATCAGCTACTACGACAAGAGTCTGTCCCGCGGAACGACCTACAAATACGACGTGGTTGCCATCGACCGCGACGGTAATCGTTCGAAAGCGGCGAGCATCAGCGTCAATACAACTGGCGAAGTCGCCACGCCCGACACTGTTGCAGCACCGACTGGCTTGTTGGCCAGTGTCTACTCTTCCACGTCGGCAGAGATCATGTGGAACCGTCCGTCGACTTTTGGTCTGAGTTATGAAGTCAGGCGCAACGGCGACGTCGTGTCTTCGACGACTGGCGTCAGCTATTACGACGGTAGCCTGCAGGCTGCCTCCTCGTACAACTTCGAAGTGATTGCCATCGACAGCAAAGGCAATCGCTCCACGGCAGCGTCTGTCATGGTCAATACACAGGCCGGCAGCGGTGGTAACGGCGGATCTGGCGATACGGATTGGAATATTGCCGATGTCAGCGCGGATATCGTGGAACCGGCCGATGTCTACACACGAGATGGTTATGATCCGATCGAGGTACTTCGTGTGGATGTACGTACCGTTACCACCCCCGGCGTCTGCACGGCAGATGACCAGTCCGGCTGTACCCTGGCTGATGTCATGGCGGATGTCGACAAGACTGATGATCTGACAGTAGACATCCCCATCCACGTCAGTGCTACTGATTTTCCCGATGATGGTTCTGTCAGTAACGCCGAATTGCGCATGCGCGGCAGCGGTTCACGCAATGGCGCGCAGAAGTCGCTGCGTATCAAGCTGGACAGCAAGAAGGATCTGTGGCGCGGTGAACGCTACTTCCAGCTCAACAAACACCCCTTTGACGGCAGCCGAATTCGCAACAAGCTGGCCACGGACGTGATGGCTGCGGTACCGAGCTTGCCAAGTCTGCGGACGCAGTTCGTCAACCTGTGGATAGATGATGGTAACGGTCCTGAGGACTATGGCTTGTTTACCCATGTAGAGCGCGTCAACGAGCATTATCTGGAAAAACGCGAATGGGATGACGACGGCAATATCTACAAGGCCGAAGATTTCCGCTTCAACGAAAGTGATCTGTCAGACGTTCTGGTCGATGCCGATGGTGAGCCTCTGGACGAGGACCGCTTTGAAACATCACTGTCTATCGAGAACGGCAAGGACCATCGCGCCCTGCAGTCCATGCTGCAAGACTTGAACGATCCTGCCAAGAGCTTCGAATCCGTATTGGATCAGTACTTCGACCGGAACAATGTCCTGTCCTGGATTGCCACCAACATTCTGGTGCATCAGGCGGATGCGGTCAGGCACAACTTCATTCTGTACAACCCCACTGACACGGAGAAATTCTACTTCCTGCCATGGGACTACGATGAGGCCATGGGTGTCTGGAACGAGCCACCACGCGATCTGAGCAATGACTCGCTGCGTCAGCGTTCGGAATACGGTTATGGTCTGGCTGCCAGAAATGTGTTGCTGGAAGGCTTCTACCGACTGCCCGGTATTCACGACGAGATTGTCAAGGCAGTGGACTACCTGCGTGAGAACGTCGTGACGGATCAGTTCATGACAGAGAAGGTCGATGCGTACTTCGCTCTGGTTGCGCCTTTTCAGGAGCGACTGCCCGATAGTGAGCACAATCCGAATTTCAACCTGGGTTCTGCTGTCTCCTATGCCAGTGCACCCGGCAAGAATGCGGAATCCTTGCGCAATACTTTCCGCGCACCGATCGGCGCGATACTCGACGACCCTGAAAAACAGGGATCCGACTGGGTATTCAGCTGGCAGCCCGCGTTTGACGTTACCGGTACTTCCGGTGGTATCAGCTACCGCTTGCAGGTGGCCAGCACGCCAACGTTCAACGACGGCACTGTCGTTGTCGATGTCAGCGGTATTCCCGATGGAGCCGGTACTGTGACGAAGAATGTGGATTCTGCGAACCTGCCAGCGGGTGTCTATTACGCACGAGTGTTTGCCATTCCGGCGAACGAGCCTGAGCGCTTCTTCCAGGTGTCCGGCAACAAGCTGTACGTTGACAACAATACCTACTACGGTGCGATAAGGTTCAGCGTCGACTGAGCGAGCAGCTAGCGACTGCAGTTCGAGTACGAGAAATCAGAGAGGCGGTGGTTGAGCAAACCATCGCCTTTCTGGTTTTGGGCATCTGGTCTGGTCCAGGTCGTTGACTCATCAGGCGTCATCCTGGAATTCGTGCGCAGTGAGGCGCAGCTTGCCAATATCCCGGGCCGAGCTTACTTGCTAAACTGCGCAACTCTTGTTTCAACTATCCAGGAATTGCAGCATGCCAAAGGCTTATTGGGTCGCACGAGTGTCGGTGACCAACGAAGAGCAATATCCCGAGTACCTGCAGGCTGGCGCACCAGTCTATGAAAAATACGGTGCTCGTTTTGTCGTACGCGGCGGGCGTTGTGCAGACCTGGAAGGTTTGAACCGGCCGCGTAATGTCATCGTCGAATTCAAGGACTACGACACCGCGATGGCCGCCTACAACAGCCCTGAATATCAGGCAGCGCGTAAATTGCGTAATGCGTTTTCCGATTCGGACTTCATGATTGTCGAAGGCTTCGACGGCTAGGAATTTCAGGTATGCCGGTGATCCTACGGGGTCCCGGTAGCCCCTCCCAGGTGGTAGCGCAGGCCGACAGACAACGACAACTCATCATGATAGGTGAGCACGGTGTGCAGTCGAAAGCGTCCCGTCGGATAGACCAGTCCGGCTTCGGCAGTGGGGTTGATCTGCGAGTCACGCCTTGACAGCCGGTTGTCGGCGACGCCGTCCAGCTTCAGTACGCGACTTTCCCGGTCATGACTCAGACCCACTGACAGATAGCCATTCAGGCCATTGTCACGCAGGGGCTCGCGGGGGCTGAACAGTACGCTGATTGCCTGGCTGTAAAGATCACTATCGATCGTGCCCTGGCGACCGGAGACGCTCAGTAGTGTGTCCACTTCCGATTTTTCCCGGTGAGCCGACAGGCGCAGCGTCGTTGTCATGAACTTCCAGTCTGGCAGGCCGGTATAGAAAACGCCAAGCCCACCACCCACGCCCGAATACTCGACATCACCGTTGATGGCCAGATCGTCCCGATCGCCAGAGACTCCCGTGAAGTCGAGAAAGATTGCATAGTGCTCATAGATGCGGGGCATGGTCAGGCGCATACCGACTCTGGCGGCATCCGGCAGGATACGTGCGCCAAGGTCCATTGTCGGCACATCGAACTGTTCCGCTTCACTGACCTGAGCGTCTGCCAGAGCCAGGGCGGCGGCCTGAACCGTTGCCGGCAGCAAGATGCTGGATCCTGCCAGTAGCATGGCAACGGTAATCTGGCAGTGACGCCATGAGAGGCTGCGGTGTAGCATGGGATGATCCTGAAGTTGTCTGGCCGTGACACCGGTTCGCAGTCTGACAACGCCAACCGTCCAACGAGAAATGCCATGGAGAGCTGCTGTTGAAAGGTCTGACACAAGACACGAAGGGGTATCTTGCCCGAACCGGCGCTGTGCTGCTGTCCCTGACAGTACTGCTGGTGGGCTTACTGTACTACGGTTTGTACCGCCAGCATGCCTTGCCGGCCGCGCTGGAGTGGTTGATGCTGTTCATGCCTTCCGCGCCGCCATCAGTAGCGCAAGGGGTGTTCGGCCAGAGCGTGCCATCACTGACTCATGCGCTGGCCATGATGCTGCTGTTGCATGCGGTGCTGCCATTGCAGGCAGCATCCAGAGCTCGATGGCGAATCCTTGTGGTGGTATCACTGTTGGTGTTCGAAGCTCTGTCAGGCACGCCGGACATGAGCGATGTCATGGCCATCCTCGTGGGTGTCGCAGTTGCAGAATTGCTGGCATGGCGTCTGGGTCTGGTACGTCATGCACAGCCTCGCTCAAACCGTTGGGCGTTGGCAGCGCTGGTGACGGTCTCCGGATTGTTGTCAGCCGCAACCTCGTGGGACAGTTACGGCTATACCGAATGTGCCATTTTCAGCGAAGACGGTAGCTGTCAGGAGTACAAGAAACCGGCCCGGCCCGTGTACATGAGTTATCAACAGTTGCGAGCCTCGTTCGCGCTCGAGGCGGCACGTCCACCGGATCAGTTGGGACGCATCTACCTGTACCAGGATTTCATCTTTCTGAACGAACGCAATCAGGGATTGCATATCATCGACAATCGCATTCCGGCAGCGCCTGTCAATGTCGGCTTTCTGCGTATTCCGGGTAATACCGAAGTCGCAATACGCGACAATTTCCTGTACGCCGACAGCTATGTCGATCTGATTACACTGGACCTGAACGATCCTGCCAACATACAGCT
Organism: uncultured Granulosicoccus sp.; assembly: GCA_965367215.1. Lineage (GTDB taxonomy): Bacteria > Pseudomonadota > Gammaproteobacteria > Granulosicoccales > Granulosicoccaceae > Granulosicoccus. Next base: position 1,999 of record CBDUIJ010000135.1, on the reverse strand, counting down.
GGTCAGCAGGCAGGAGGATATCTTTCCCTTCGATGCCTTCCAGAACATCCCCTACAACATCAGTTTCAGACGCTACGATACAGACGCCAGCTCAGGTGTGGTCGTCGGCTATCAACTGACGGACGATTGATGCTCATGAATACATTCGTGAATTACCGACCGCTGGCTGCGCTGCTGAGTATCCTGTTCCTGTCCGCTTGCGAATCGAGTGGGTCGTCCAGCAGCGGTGATGGTGCTGTCGTGACGGGTACCGGCGGGTCCACGGCACGCATGACCATCAGTGGTGACTATCTGTATGCCATCTCTGGTAGCCGTGTGCAGCTGTTCGATATCTCGACACCCGCGACTCCGCAGCCCTACACCCAGGTAGAAGTCGACTGGGATATCCAGACCTTGTTTCCCTATGAAGATTATCTGCTGGTGGGGGCGGCCAGTGGCGTGCATATTCTTGACAACACTGACCCCGCATCTCCACAGTATGTCGGTGACTTCACGCATGGCAGGGCGCTGGATCCGGTGGTGGCGCAGGATGGCTACGCCTATGTGACGCTCAAGCGCGACCCCGGTATTTCAGGTACCGATATAGCCAATCAGATGAATGTGCTGGATATCAGCGATGTTACCCAGCCGCGCCTGCTCGAGACAATTTCCATGCAGGGGCCATCAGGGCTGTCCGTGAATGGTGAACAACTGTATGTCTGTGATGGTGTCGCCGGTCTGAAGACCTTCAGCCTGGTCAACCCCGCCAGCCCCGAATTCGAACAGGCCGTGCCCGGTGTCGACTGCTCGGACGTCATCGCACAGGGGCAGCAGCTCTTTGTCATCGACGATCTGGGCCTGTCGCAGTACAGTACGGCCAGTGGTGTGCCGATACTGCTCAGTACCATTGATACCGAGCCCGTGGTGTACGTGACCGGTCAATAGGAAAGAGTTCACAGTGCGACACACGCTCACGCGCTTGCCGGTCGGTCTGGGCTTGCGTCTTTGTGTATCCTGTGGATGTGGTAGCGACAATCATGTTCGTCAAGTACGTCGGCCCAGAGGCTGACGCACCATCGGGCATGACCAACTCAACAAAACAGTGAGGAGATCAGAATGGATCTTTTGAAAATGGGCCAGGACCTTCTGGGCGACAAGGTTGGCGACATGGGCGGCATCATGGAAGCGCTGTCAGGTCTGACTGATGGCAATGGTCTCGACCTTGCGGGTATCACCGACAAGCTCAAGGAAGGTGGTCTGGGCGAGCAGTTGAGCTCCTGGCTGGGTGATGGCGACAACGCGCCTGTGTCGGCAGACCAGCTGACCAATGCCCTGGGTGCTGACAAGATCGGCGAAATGGCCTCCAAGCTGGGTGTCGATGCCGGTGCGGCAGCCGAGACTCTGTCTCAGGCCATGCCTTCATTGCTGGACAAGTTCAGCTCCGGTGGCAACCTGCTGGAATCCGTCACAGGCGGCGCCGATCCCATGGATCTGGTAAAAGGTCTGTTCGGCAAGTAATCAGTACCGTGGATGTCTGACACTGCTTCGGGCGCAACCCCGGACAACAGTGTCAGACATCGTCATTTGTTTGCAGGAGACTCAACGCCATGACGGCAGATCATCGCAAGGCCCTGGAACTGGCGCGTGACGGCGAGTGGGAAGCATCTCACGAGATCGTACAGGCCCACTCTGACGACTTTTCCAGTCTGATTCACGCCTACCTTCACCGGGTGGAAGGTGATCTCGGTAACGCCGCTTACTGGTATCGACGTGCGGGCGAACCGGTCTCGACACTGAGTATCGAGCAGGAGCTGCAGAGTCTGTTCGAACGAGAAGCCGCGAGCACCTCTGCAAGCGCCGCCTCCGACTGAAAGGCCTGTCATGAAACGGTCATGACGTTGTCATCAGCCGGTACCATCCGGCTCTCACACTGGGAAGTCCATCTGATGACAGAGACTTCCACCCCATGTACCGTACCACCACCGTCCTTGCCGTTCTGCTGACCAGCGGTACTCTGCAC
>CBDUIJ010000134.1:0-14198 GCA_965367215.1 uncultured Granulosicoccus sp. | reverse complement strand
TCCCGGCCTACTCCATGGTGGTTGGTCAGATACATGCTGACAAGAACAAGGAGCAGATGGCTGAAGGCAGAGGTTTCGGTTACGGCAATGAGCCACTCAAGATCTATTTCAAGAAATGGCCTGAGCACGACAAGGGATCCGTGTTCTGGAATTACGAGCGCAACCTCGAGAAGGATGATCCGGATCGCACTGATATCTCTTATGTCGTCTGGGGCAATGGTTGGGACAATCCGGCCGACCCGGGAGACAGCGGTATAGCGCTGGGCGAAGAGTTCAGTTATGAAGTCGACGTCCAGGGTAATGTCATGTTTCTGAAGTTTGAATCTCCGGGGCGCGAAACCCGGGAATTCCAGATCAATCTGGCGGACAACGTTGATCCTTTCGGTAATGTGGATGAGAAGGACAACCCCATGGGTTACGCCGAGGATTTCATGTACTTCAAGGCTGGTGCCTACAATCAGTGCAGCACCAAGGATGCCGAGGGCATCTGGTATGCCGCGTGTCCGGGCACCGGCGACTGGGCAGTCGACAAGGCCAATGGCGATTATGCCAGCGCATCGTTTTCAAGACTTGTTCTGAGTGACCCCACTCAGGAGTGATGGCGCAATCCGTTGCAGGCTTGCAGGTGTACTTGCAGGAAACTCGCGGGATCTGCTGGCAGGAATAGCGCAAGAGGCGAGGCCAGATGATGCTATCTGGGCCTCGCCGGGAAAACTCTTGTGCCGAACATACAGATAATAAGCGGGATTCCACACTGGATTTGAAGGGTCGCGTGCTTTAGTCTGAATCGTCGGTGTTGAGGTTTTCCTGATTTGGACAATATCTGCGACGAAACGATTTGTGTCTTGCTGGCCGGGGGTCAGGGTACTCGTTTGTATCCTCTGACCTGCGACCGGGCGAAGCCCAGTGTGCCCTTTGGTGGCAAGTATCGCATCATCGATTTCACCTTGAGCAATTGTCTGCACTCGAACATCCGGCGTGTTCTGGTCTTGACACAATACAAGTCGCATTCACTGCAGAAGCATCTGCGAGATGCCTGGTCCATCTTCAGCCCGGAGTTGGGTGAGTACATCACGGCGGTGCCACCCCAGATGCGTACCGGTGAGTCCTGGTACGCGGGCACTGCAGATGCCATCTTCCAGAACCTGTATCTGCTGGAACGCAGTGGCGCGAAACGAGTGCTGATCCTGTCCGGGGATCATGTCTATCGAATGGATTATGCGGCCATGTTGCAGCGTCATATCGAACAGGGGGCTGACCTGTCGGTAGCCTGCATGCGCGTACCGATCGCGGATGCAGCCTCTTTCGGCATCATGACGGTCGATCAGACCGATCGGGTTGTCGATTTCACCGAGAAACCCAGCCAGGCGACACCATTGCCGGGCGATGATCAACATGCACTGGCCTCCATGGGTATCTACGTCTTCAACATCGATGTCCTGCGTGAGCAACTGGATGCAGATCACGCGGCAAGCAGTTCTTCGCATGATTTCGGTCACGATCTCCTGCCCGGACTGATTCGCTCTCACCGGGTAAGCGGCTATCAGTTCGGTGGTAGCGGTGGCCGTGTGAGCCCTGATCGTTACTGGCGGGATGTGGGGACGCTGGACTCCTACTTCGATGCCAATATGGACCTGTTATCGAGCGTACCGCCACTGGATCTGTATCAGGACTCCTGGCCGATACGAACCTATCAAGGCCAGCATCCTCCTGCGCGAGTCTCTTCCAGTGAAAGTGGCGCGATGGGGTCGATAAGGAATTGCATGCTGGGTAATGGCTCCGTGGTCAACGGCGCCACTGTCATCGATTCGATTCTGTCTGCTCGAGTCTGTGTGGAGGAGGGCGCGCACATCGAGTCCAGTATCCTGTTCGATCATGTACACATCGGTGCCGGCGCCAGACTACGGCGCTGCATCATCGACAAGGATGTGAACATTCCTGCAGGCACGTGTATCGGCTACGATGCGCAAGCTGACGCGCAACTGTTTCATATCTCGGACAAGGGCGTGGTCGCGGTGCCCAAGGGGGCATTTTCCGCTCTCACTGCTGCGCTGAAAGGGCCTTCTTCGCCTGTCCTTGCCTAGAAACCGTATCCGATAGTTTTACCGCTCGTGAGCCCGATGAAAGCCTCTTCAACTATCGACTTTCACGATCTCGGCACCATCCAGCCCGGTCGCCTTGGCCAGCTGCTTCAAGCGACTTTGTACTGCATCGCTATCAGGGATGCTTCGATCATCCAGTATCTCCAGACGCACTGCATCGGCGTCGATCCTGATTCTGGCGTGATGCAGAATCTCGGGCACGCTGGCTGAAAACCGGTGACCCAGTAACAAGGTGCGGCCCAGAATTTCCGCGCGCCGCAGCTCATTGGCGCTCAACAGGTCGCTGACGGCGTTCTTCACCATGTCATCCACCTTGCCGCCATAGCGGGCCAGAATCGCGACCGAGATGAAGGCTCGCTCCGGGTGAGACAGACCGATGAAGGGGAACTGCAGGAGTCGCAGGAAGCTGTCGGTGGCCCGAATCTTCTCGTGCTCCCGCCACGCGATATCCGTCAGGGCGCAGACCGCCAGCCTTAGACGTCTGTCGATCTGGCTTTCACCGGGGAACAGGTTCTCTGTCCAGCTGGCAAGTGCATCACTGAAGGCGGGGACGCGCGCCACCGGAATGCCGATGGCCATCGCGCTTTCGATGAGAGGGTCACGATACTGCTCCTGCTCGTCCAGTTGTTTGTAGAGCCAGCCTTCACGCAAGCCGTAGGCCGAGAACGCGACCCGTTCCGGTGCGAGTTTACGCAACACTCTGGACATGACAAGTGCGGAGGCCGGTAATGTGCTGATACGGCGACCCGGTACATCCGGCAGTGCGGCGACCTCTTCGGGCGTCATCTTGGCGATACTGCTGGCCAGTGCGCGCACTTCCTTGGCAGGCAATTCATAGCCATGTACGACACTGATGGGACGGTTGTTCATGGCGATATGGATGCGCGCGAGTGCGCGCCAGCCGCCGCCTACGGCGTAGAAGACCGGATTCGTCAGCAGCGGCGGCAGGCTCTCGGACAGGATGTCATCGACCCATTTCTTTGCCGCGCCGTACCCGTCTTGCATTTTTGCGGTGACCGGCAACGCGCCCAGTGGCATGCTGGTCATGCGTTCGCCCACGCTGTCGCTCAGCACTTCGGCGACCTCCAGGCTGCCCCCTCCGATGTCACCCATCATCCCCTTGGGTTGAAAGAATCCGGAAATGACGCCGTGTGCCGAGTAGAAGGCTTCTTCCTCGCCCGAGAGAACCCGGGTTTCCAGCCCTGTTCGTTGCCGAATGGCATCGATCAGTTCATTACCGTTCTTTGCGCGCCGCGTCGCTTCGGTGGCAAGCACATCGATGCGCTCGACCTCCATTGCCTGGGCGATGGAGCTCAGGCGTTGTATGGCATGCAGCGCTCGTGCAATGGTGTCATCGGTGAATCGACCTTCGGAATCCAGTCCAGACCCCAGCGCGACCATTGATTTTTCATTGAATCGTGGGAAGGGTGCACGACTGAGATCATCGTAGACAACCAGTCGAATCGAGTTCGATCCGATGTCGATCACCCCGTAGTGGGTCTGTTTGCGCTCCATGATTCGTGCGGTGTCCATGCATATCTCCCTTGGATCCGTTGCTGCTGCATTCGAAAGACCGGTACTCATGGTCGACTTCCGTGTAAGAAACTGGCGTTGAACAATGACACTTTCATTTCCATGGGGGAATTTGCCGGAAGCTGAAGCTTACCAATTATTCATCGTCTATTCCCGGATGTGTGGGCAGGAGTGGCACCAGCATGGTGCTGTGGTCGTGCACATTGTTGCAGTTCGCACGATGTGAGAGCGTGCGGTCAGAATGAACGTATTACAAGTTGCTGATAAACAAGTAATAAATGTAAATTTGCTTGCGGCACAGGGCTTGCGATCTCCAGCTGCTGATAAACATTTTTTCAGCCAGCAAGGAAAGAGATATGTCGTATCTGGAACCCACAGAGTTCGTGACCAAGATGGTCGATCAGGGCGAGTCGAAGGTGTTCATGTCCACCAAGGACACGCTGATCAGAGCCTTCATGGCAGGCGCCATACTCGCCTTGGCAGCTGCCTTTGCCATTACGGTTGCAACCCGGACGGGTCAGCCACTGATTGGCGCGATGCTATTCCCTGTCGGCTTCATCATGCTGTACCTGATGAAATTCGATCTGCTGACCGGTGTGTTCACACTCGTGCCTCTGGCGCTGCTGGACAAGCGGCCCGGTGTGAATGTCGAACAGGTGTTGCGTAACTGGGGTCTGGTCTTTCTGGGCAACTTTGGTGGGGCTATTTCGGTTGCCTTCATGATGTCGTTCATTTTCACCTACGGTTACAACACGGATGGCGGGGCAATCGCTGCCAAGGTGTCGTCGATCGGGGAAGCCCGAACAGTGGGATATCAGGCCTATGGCGTTGGTGGCTGGATGACCATTTTCATCCGCGGCATGTTGTGCAACTGGATGGTGTCAATGGGAGTCGTTGGCGCCATGATCTCCACGTCTGCAACAGGCAAGATGATGGCCATGTGGATGCCGATCATGCTGTTCTTCTACATGGGATTCGAGCACTCCATCGTGAATATGTTCCTGTTTCCATTTTCCATGATCATGGGTGGTGATTTCACCTTCATGGATTACATCGTCTGGAATGAACTGCCTACCGTACTGGGTAATCTGGTCGGTGGCCTGTGCTTTGTGGGGTTGCCGCTGTATTACACGCATGTACGCACCAGCGCTCAGCGCAAGGTGTCTGTTGCCCCCATGGTGAACAAGACCGCGTGATTGGTGCATGAAAGAGTTGCAGACTCGGCCCCGTTCAGGGGCCGTTGTACAGTGAGACAATCACGGTGTCGTTAGAATTCACGGTTGGCCAGCATACGGACAAGGGCTGCAAGCTGTCCAATCAGGACTTTCACGGGTCGATGTATCCGCCCGGACACCTCGCCGCCAGCAAGGGAGCTGTCATTGCCCTGGCTGACGGTATCAGTAGCAGTGCCGTCAGTCAGGTTGCCAGTGAGACGGCGGTAAGAAGTCTGTTGGAGGACTATTTCAGCACGCCGGAGTCCTGGTCAGTTCAATCCTCGGTGCACAAGGTACTGGGTGCGACGAACTCCTGGCTGTACGCGCAGACTCGCAATGGCCCTTTTCGGTATGACATCGAAAAGGGCTATGTCTGTACCTTCTGTGCCCTGATACTGAAATCTGCCACAGCGCATCTGTTTCACGCGGGTGATTCGCGTATCCATCGTCTTGGCGGTACGACTCTGGAACCGTTGACAGTTGACCACCGGGTGAGAGTCTCTGCCGAGAACAGCTATCTCAGCCGCGCTCTGGGCATGAAGGAGAGGCTGGAGTACGATTATCAGGCTCATTCTCTGGACGTTGGCGATACCTTTGTGCTGACAACCGACGGGGTACATGACTTTGTCAGGGAGAGCAGGATCGCAGCCATCATCGCCGACCATGCTGACGATCTTGACCTGGCTGCCAGATGCATCATTGCCGAAGCCTTGAGCAATGACAGCAATGACAACCTGACGGTTCAGATCGTCAGGATCGACAGGCTGGGTGAGCACGATGTCGGGGAATTGCAGGAGCAGGCGCTGAGCTTGCCATTTCCCCCGGCACTGCAGGCAAGGATGATGTTCGATGGCTATCGTATCCTTCGAGAGTTGCACCATAGCCCGCGCAGCCATGTCTATCTGGCGATGGATGAGGCCAACGGCGAGAAGCTCGTGTTGAAGGCACCGTCGGTGGACATGCGCGATAGCGGGGTGTATCTGGAGTCCTTTCTGATGGAGGAATGGGTGGCACGGCGGGTAAGCAGTGCCCATCTACTGCAGCCTTACAAGCAATTGCGCAAGCGTAATTTCCTCTACATTGCCACGGAATATGTCGAGGGATGCACGTTGCGACAATGGATGCTGGACAATCCTGAGCCGGATATCGAAGCCGTGCGGACCATTCTCGAGCAGATCGGCAAGGGCCTGCAGGCGATGCATCGTCAGGAGATGCTGCACCAGGATATCCGTCCGGAGAATATCATGATCGATACATCGGGCACCGCCAGAATCATCGACTTCGGTTCGACAGCAGTGGCTGGCGTTGCAGAAATAGCAAGCATCAATGCACAGCAGCCGATCCGAGGGACAATGCAATACACGGCACCAGAATATCTTCTGGGCGAGACGGGAAGCACAAGCTCGGATCTGTACTCGCTCGGGGTTCTGGCCTACGAAATGCTCAGCGGACGTCTGCCCTATGGGGCAGAGATGGGCAGGGCAACGACAAGGGCTGCGCAGCAACGTCTCTCCTACCATTCCATCCTTGGGCAGAATCGAAGCATTCCCCAATGGATGGACGAAACCATTCGCAAGGCCGTGCAGCCGCAAGCTGCACGACGTTACGAGGAGCTGTCAGAATTTCTGTTCGATTTGCGGCACCCGAATCCTGCCTATTCACACAGGGACAGGCCACCCTTGCTGGTAGCCAATCCTCTGCTTTTCTGGAAAGGCCTGTCGGTGATACTCGCGCTGTGTCTGGTTCTGCTGTTGCTCACGCATCCCGGAATGACAGGGACACGGTAGCGCGGGTAGTGGACGTTCCAGTGCCTTATTGCGCAAGAGTGCGACCTCAGCGAAGGGTGCGAATCTTGAACCGACGTCCCTTGATTTTCCCGTTGCTCAATACATCCAGGGCGACCTTGGCGTGCTCACGGTCGATGGCCACGTAGGATTTCTTGTCCAGTACGGTGATCTTGCCGATCTGATCCTTGCTCAGGGCGCCATCGGCGGTCAGGGCACCGACGATGTCTCCAGGTCGAATCTTGTCCTTCTTGCCGGCATTGATATGCAAGGTTGCTGTCTTTGGCAGCATCGGGTTGCTGCTGCGTTTCTGTGGCTGAGCAAGCTCTTCAACCGACAGATGAGTATCGAGCAGCTCCTCGATTGCCTGAACACGAAACTGTTCATTGGGCAGGACGAAACTGATTGCCAGTCCTTCATTACCGGCGCGGCCGGTTCTGCCGATCCGGTGCACATGAGTTTCAGGGTCCAACGCCAGGTCGAAATTGATAACGGCAGACAGGGTGTCGATATCGAGCCCTCGTGCTGCAACGTCGGTTGCAACCAGTATCGACGTGCTGCCATTGGCAAACAGAATCATCGATTCGTCACGCTCGAACTGATCCAGGTCGCCGTGCAGGGCCTTTACCGAATAGCCTTGATCATGCAGTGTATTGCTCAAGGTCTGGCACTGCAGTTTGCGGTTACAGAAAATGATGCAGGAATCAGGCTGACGCGCTTGCAGAACCGCAAGCAGAGCGGCCGTCTTGCCATCTTCCGTCACTTGATGGAACACCTGATGAATCTGTTCTTCCTGGTGTGAGGCTTCAAGGCGTACCTCGACAGGATCGACCTGTACGGCGGCGCTGACCTGCTGTATCTGATCGGGGTAGGTCGCCGAGAAGAGCAGTGTCTGTCTGTTGCTGTCGGTCTTGTCCAGAATGCGCATGATGTCATCGTGAAAACCCATGTCCAGCATACGGTCGGCTTCGTCCAGCACCAGTGTACGAATGCCGTCCAGTACCAGAGTGCCTTTCTCGAGGTGCTTCAGGATGCGCCCCGGTGTTCCGACGATAACGTGTGAGTCGCGCTTGAGCGACGTCAGTTGCGCCTGCATCGGCTTACCACCACACAGTGTCAGTACCTTGGTATTGGGCAGCGCACTGGCCAGACGTCGTATCTCGGCTGCGACCTGATCGCTGAGTTCGCGAGTGGGGCACAACACCAGGGCCTGTGTCTTGTAGGTCTGAATATCGAGCTTGTTGAGCAGGCCCAGGGCAAAGGCCGCAGTCTTGCCACTACCTGTCTTCGCCTGAGCCACCACGTCCCGGTTATCGAGAAGGACGGGCAGTACATTCATCTGGATATCCGTCATCTCGGTGTACTCCAGCGATTCGACCGCTGTGAGTAGTTCGGGACGTAAAGGCAGGCTACTGAATGGCTTGTTGGTCGCGCTAGTCACGAAGCAGAAGACCTCACGGGAGAATGGGATGGCGCGGGCGTGGTGCAGTCAGGGGCGGTGTTCATTCGATTACTCAGGCTGGGTCAACATGAGGAGCATACGCTAGACAGCCTGATTTTTTGACGAATCAGGCAGCGTTACATGTCAGGGCTTGCCATGGAGGCAGGCGATTACAGAGACGGCGATTACTCTTCTCGACAGCGGCGCAGTCGATCGATGCCGGACACTCCTGACAATCATGACGTCAACCAGCAACTTGTGGTCTGGTTTGCGACTTTCGTCGCTATTATCACTGATCTGGCGAGGAATCCGATCTGATTGCTGACACTATGGCTGCAAACAAGTGCAATAGCTTCACATGCAAACGCATTGTCTTCGCGTATTCTCAAGTCTCGAAAGTGTGGTGACTTTCGTTATTCCTCCTCCAAGTGGTATTGAGGCACGGAGCCAACGAGGCCATGGATGGCCATCTTTTTTCATTATTCGGCTGACTCTGCGCCGTGATGCCCTTACCCACCAATTACACGATCGAACCTGCCTGTCGGGATGATTCTGCTGACAGATTATCTCGGCGCGGTTACTTGCGTATGACTGACCGAGCCATCCGGCATCAATTCAATGGAATGCTGTTTTCGGCTTTGCTGGCCTGATAATGCTCGGACGCGGCTGCATAGCGCTGCCGGATAGCCTCCACTTTTCCCTTCAGTGTCTGCAGCATGTCGTCGTCAAGCTCACTGCCGTGTTCGGACAGCCACTCGCGAATGCCCTGGCAGTCCCAGAATGCATTGTGGTGGTGATACTCGCCCGGATCCACGTCGAACACTTCCTTGAGTATCTTCAGATCATGTGGAATGGCGAATTCGTCTCGCGAATCCAGGTGGCTGAAGAAATAGTGGAAATTATCGAAGCCGGCCCAGGTGATGGCTGACAGGCACATGCTGCAGGGTTCATGCGTACTGAGAAAGATCAGTTCGCCAGGCGGCAGGCGTTCCGCCGAGGGTAATTCGTAGTAACGCTTGAGCAGATGCATTTCGCCGTGATGCAGAGGACTTTCCATCTCGTTATTGGTTTCGGCGAGATAAGTGGTCAAATCCGTTTTCTTCAGCAAGGCTGCGCCGAATACCTTGTTGCCGATCCTGACAGCCTCCTCGGTGAGCGGCAAGATGTCCTGCTCGATGGTTTCCAGCAGGCGATGGATCAGAGTGATGTCATGCATCAGTGTGCTCATGCTGTGGCTTGCTTCCTGGTCAATCGTCGGTATGCAGTATGGTACCGAATACTTGTCCGGCAATCATGGAGTATTCGGTTCACCTGCGACGATGATTGCCGGTAAGGCGACATGTCAGATCTTTATCGCAGCTCCAGCTGATCGATGACCTTACCTCCCTGTAGGGCATTGCGTGCCGCCTTCATCGCCGCTTGTCGTTCGGCTTCGGTCTCGACAAAGCCGGACAACAGCAGTGACCCGTCATCTTGCACACTGACGCGAATCGCTGCTGCATCGACCTCTTCGCTGGCAATCAGTGCAGATTTGACTTCTGTCGTACGCTGGGCGGTCCGCTTGTCAACCTGCTCGATTTCGCGAGTCACTGTGCTACAGGCCGAGCTGGTCAATAGCAGGGACAGCACGACAACGGTACGTAGTCCGGAATTTGCGTTCATCAGTATTCATCGACTCGTCAGGGATGGGGGAGATAGCACATCAGCGTGCGTCGTCAAGCGAGCTTGCCAGGCCCGAACAGTAGGGGCTGCTGTCTCCCGATCCGGATTCCAGAAAGGGTAGAAGAGCGGCGGCAGGGCCTGCCACCGATGCCAGAATCGCAGACGCTGCCACACGCAGCGGTAGTGTCTGGCCAGGCAGGATGGAAGGATCCATCAGGGTGCCACCAATTTTCACCGAGGTCTGGGCTGCCAGCAGGCTGGCATCCTTCGGGTGAGGCTCGATGGTCAAGTTCAGCGCTTCATCCTTGAAGTCGATGGTTCCATCGGCGAGAAATGCCGTGTCGTCGGTATCCATCACGAAAGTCTGGATTGTCATCAGACCTTCGGCGCTGTGCAAATCTGCATAGGCGCAGCGTATTTCGGTCAGTTCATTCCTGTCAGTGGCGAGCAGGGTGAGTGATTCAACCAGGTCGATACCGGCCAGTTCGCTCAGCAGCGCGCCGACCTGGCCCTCGGTCATCAGGAGGAACATGCCGCCATCGGCACTGGCCGCCATGCTGGCAACGGTATCGCCCGACATCCAGTATTTGGCTCGCCCACCGATCTGTCCGAATGCGTCGTTGTCGATGCCGGCGCTTGCCATGACTTGTCCCAGGTCGACATTCGTGACGCGTAATTCCAGGGTGCTGGACACCGGGTCTGCCGTCAGCTGTGAGTCCAGAGAGCCTTCCACCAGGCCGCCGGCCACACCTACCGTCATGGGCTCCAGCTTGAGACGATCAGTCAAGAGCTGAATGCGGGTGTCGATGGATTCCACCGGAAACAACTCGGTTCTGACATCACTGCTGCGAAAGGCTATCTCTCCGTTGACGAGCTTGCCGAGTTCGGTCAGTGGTATCGGATTATCGGGCAGTAACTTGCCGTCGTCCTCCTGTCCCCTGAATTCCTCGGCTTTTTCGGCGGTTACGGCTTCATCCGGATCGGGGCTTGCGCCTATCAGTCCGGCCAGGTCATCCAGATCGAGCACTGTGGATATGACATTGGCGTAGAGCGTAGGCGGACTACTGTAAGGATTGACCCGGACATCCCCCTGCAGGTCGCTGTCACCGACGACAGCATCGAAACGTTGCAGAACGAATTCGTCGTTGTCTCTGAGCAACGATCCCTTGAGCTCGAAGGGGGGAATGACAGGCATCAGGATGGAGGTGACCGTTTCAATCGCCTGCAGGTCCTCGCCTTCGACGGAGAACACCAGATCCAGCTGTTGTAATGCCGCAAGATCGCCGATGATGCCCTCGATATCGGCGGACGTGTTGCCCAGTGTCATCGACAGCGTTACCGAGAGATCTTCTTGCACCGTAGCCAGTGCCAGTAACGACTGTGCCGAGCCTTTGGCTGACAAGGGGACATCGTTGACGGTGCCCGAAGCCTCGGCGGTCAGGGGCTGATCGGCATCGCTGCTTGAGCCCACTGCATTCAAAGTGATGTCCGCGTCGAGATCTCTGAACTCATCCTGGTAGCTGACGTTCAGATCGTCCAGCTGAATCGAGCGAATCGCCGGGATCGTTCCTGCCTCGCCGGTGTCTGCATCGGCCTCGGTGCTGCTGGAAGTCGGGATCCAGTCTTCCCAGTTACCTCGACCTTCATCATCGACTCGCAACCTTGTCGAGCCATCTGCCACGCGTATCTGGTCCAGTAGTGGGGCATCACTGATCAGGGCGCGCAGGTTTGCCGATATCGATGCCAGCTCAACGCTTGCGACAGACTCGCCAGCCGGGTCAGTCGCTTGAATGTCTGATAGGGACAGGCCCGGCTTCAGTGTGAATACCGCCAGTGAGGCATCATCAATCTCGACATTCAAGCCACTGACCTCACTGGCGAGGGCTGCGATCTGCGTGGCAAGCCATTTGCCGGGCAGTACAGCAAGAACAACGAGAAGTATTGCCGGGGCAATCACCAGCACCAGAACCAGTCGCTTTATCCAGCGCATCATGCTTGTATGACCTTGGTTTGCCCGTACGGGAGTTGATCAGTCATGTTGTCGCAAGAGAAGGACACGCCAACATGAGGTTCCGGCCAGATTACTACCGAGTGTGCAGGCCGACTTGAGGAAGGGCGTCGATTGCAGTTTTTGCAAACTTTCGTATTACAACAAGGGACCCAGCAGTCGAGCTGCATTGGCGGTGATCCGCTCGATGAAGCCCGCCTTATTGGCATCGGGTTCGAATACACGCGAGGATTGCAGATCCCTTTCGAAGAGGTCGCCAAGGCGTGAATTGACGTCGCGGTCATAAATGGCAGCCACGACCTCGAAGTTGAGTCGAAAGCTCCGGTTGTCCATGTTGGCGGTACCGACAATCGCCAGCTCATCGTCAACGATCATGACCTTGGAATGGTTCATGCGAGGTCCGAATTGCCAGATACGCGTGCCGTTCTCAGCTGCATCAGTCGAGTAGGTCTTGGCTGCTGCGTTGACCAGTATCGAATCACCGTTTGCTGGAAGTATCAGGCGTACATCCACACCGCGTCGTGATGCACTTTCCAGTGCAGCTTCGATAGGTGTGTCGGGCACGAAGTAAGGGGTATTGATCCAGATACGATGTTTCGCACTGGTGATTGCCGTGAAATACAACAAGTGGATATCGTTGTTGGCCTCATCCGGTCCCGAGTCGATGATCTGTACCCAGGGGCCCGTCGCCGGTGTGGCTCCCCTGACGGATTCGCCGGACGCTGTAGGGAACCAGTCGTCGATATCGTCAGGATGCTGTAGTGCCTGATCGTCCGGCTGCAGACTGTCGGGGACAACCGCCTTGTCTGGTCTGGCAGCACTGACGGGCGATGAATAGAGCCAGTCCTCGAGAAAGACTGCCTGCAGATCCAGTGCGGGTGGCCCGTCCACTCTCAGATGAGTGCTCCGCCATGCCTGCTTGTTCGACTGGCCGCTCATACTGAGGTTGTTGTCACTGACATTGATTCCACCAGTGAACGCCACCTGTCCATCGATGATCATGATCTTCCGATGCGTTCTGAAGTTGAGCTTGCCGGGTTGGGGGGTAAGCAGGTGTGGTGGATTGAATTTACGTATTTCGCCGCCGGCCTGGAGCAGAGGTGCCCAGAAGTCACCATGACAGTTCTTGGCACCAATGGCGTCGACCACGATGCGTACACGAATTCCTGCCCTGGCACGTTCGATCAGGGCGTCTCGCAAGCGAGTACCGATCACATCAGGTAACCAGATGTAGTATTCCAGATGCAACATCGAACGGGCGTCCTGTATGGCTTTCAGGATGGCCGGAAAACAGGTATCGCCATCTTCATACAGAGTAATGCCATGCGCCCGTCTTGGGCCGGGCTGTGCGTTCGCGGCTCGGCGCGTGACCTGAGTCAATGCGCAAAGCGAGAAACCGTCAGCGAACTCATCCGGAAGTTCTGCTTCGGCGTCCGGAATGGCGCGGGCTGCTGCACGGCGAGCAGTCTGCCGCCGCTTGGTCTGGTCATCCAGACGTCGTGGGCCGATGAGAAAGTACACCAGACCACTGATCACCGGCAGGCTCCAGAAGGCGAGAAGCCAGGCGAGCGTGGTGGTCGGGCGTCGGCGCCTCAGTAGCAGAAATACCGTGCCGCCCAGTATCCAGGCGATATAAAGAAGGGTCCACAACTTGTCGGGAGCGAAGCCTGCGTAACGGGTCAGGGTGTCATACAGCATGGTTGGATCAGGTGTCGAGTCAGTACACACCATACTCCGCCTGTTGCGCAGGCCGATCTCCATTGGAGTCCTTACACCCGGCGCGACGGCTTGCTGAAGGAGGCAGGAGCGACTGGAATTTTTCACAGCAGTCAGCTTGTAAAACTCCATGTGGCATCCATATACCATCCAAGTAGATGGAGAAACCTTATGGCAGCCTTGAAAAAACAGCGCGACAAGATACCTGAAAGCGAAAAGATCACCATCAATCTCGGCTATGTCGATCTGGGCCGTATCGATCTTCTCGTTCAGGAAGGCTTTTATTCCAACCGCAGCGATTTCATCAGAACCGCTATCCGCAAACAACTGGACAGTCATGTTGATGCCGTCAGCAAGAGTATCGACCGACATACGATGGAACTGGGTCTGCGTGACTACACCCGAGCAGATCTGGAAGCGGTGCAAAGCGCTGGCGAACTTCTGCATATCAAGGTCGTGGGCTTGGCTCGAATCGATCCCGAGGTTTCTCCGGAACTGGCCCTGGCAACAATCGGCTCCATCAGCGTGCTGGGAGCTCTTCAGGCCAGTGCCGATATCAAGAAAGCATTGGCTGACCGCATCAAATAAAGATGCTCAACTCTGAGATAAAAAAATGATCAATTTCAAGAATGGCGTGTTGCGCCCGGCAAGCGGGGATGCACGCACCGCCGCCGCCCGTGAACTCGTCAATCGTACGCTTGCCCAGCATGGTCTGCTGTCTCCACTGGACGGCGCTCA
>CBDUIJ010000133.1:0-14227 GCA_965367215.1 uncultured Granulosicoccus sp. | reverse complement strand
ATATCGATCACTCCCTGCCTGCTGTGTCCTGGTGTACCGGAACTCGCGAAGCTGCACTGCAGCAAGTGTATTGGGCCGGAAGCAAGGTCATTCCTGACTATGCGTCAGAGCGCAACAATCCTGCCGTACAGGGGACCACGTGGCTTTCCCCCTACCTGCATTTTGGTGTGCTGGGCCCACAGGATGTGGTCGCGGTGGCGTCACAGATAGATGCGCCACGTGATCAATGGAAGTTCCTCGATGAATTACTCGTATGGCGAGAGTTCTTTCATCATACCGCTGGGAGACTTGACGATCCCACGGCCTTTGACAATTTGCCTGAGTGGTCCAGACAGACGCTGAACAAGCATGCATCTGACCCTCGACCAGTGATATACGATTTGCATACGCTGATTCATGGACAGACCAATGATGAAGTCTGGAACGCCGCTCAACGTCAGTTTCTGATAGATGGCTGGATGCACAACAATCTGCGCATGTATTGGGGCAAGCGACTGATTGAATGGACCGAGACGCCTGAGATGGCCTGGAAGACAGCCTGCTACCTGAACGACAGATTCAGTCTGGATGGACGTGATCCCGCCACGTATGGGAATCTTCGCTGGTGTTTTGGTTCAGGTCGACCAGCCGCGGAAGTCCCCGTGTATGGATCTGTTTCGCGAAAGAGTGACAGAGCCATGCGTTCTCGGCCCGGTGTCAATGAGTGGCTATCCATTGCGGCTACGCGCGAAGGTCCGGTTGTCTCTGTTCCCGATGCCATTCCGGTATGGAGTAGGCCTCAGGCCTCCGGGAGAATTGTTGCAGGTGACTGCAATTCCTGATGCGCACGCAAAAAACATGAACGATGCCTTCGGGGCGTGGCCATCACACTCGAGATCCGACGTCAGTGCAACCAGGCAACATGCATGGTTGTACCGAAATCGAGCAGTTATGTACTGGTTTGGCTGTTTTGACAAGCGTATGTTGGAACTGTGCCCAGCGATAACAGTTCTTGTGAACAGCAATCAGCGACTAACAAGGCTTGTCAAGAGCACGACAATACTCACCCGATTCCGCAGGCCTTGACCTACCGGGTAGGCCTGTCTGGCAGCCGGCCGAGCGTTCTCATTGTCTCTCGTACGATCAAAGTGCTTTCACATCTTCAGGAGGACCCAGGATGAAAACCACACGTATCACGTCAATGTCGATCGCGTGCCTTGCTCTCAGCGCGACTTTTTCAGTGGCGAAGGCCGAGACGATTACCATTGCAACGGTCGACAATGGCGACATGGTTCGTATGCAAGGCTTGACGGAACATTTTACAAAAGCCAACCCTGACATCACCGTCGAATGGGTGACGCTTGATGAAAACACCTTGCGTCAGCGTGCCACCACGGACATAGCCACCGGCGGCGGCCAGTTCGATGTGGTCACGATCGGCACCTATGAAGCATCCATCTGGGCAGAGCGAGATTGGTTGGTACCGTTGGATGACCTGCCGGGCGGCTATGACATCGGAGACCTTCTACCGCCAATACGGGCTGGTTTGTCCTACGACGGAGTGCTGTACGGAGCGCCTTTCTATGGAGAGTCCTCCTTCACGATGTACCGCACCGACTTGTTCGATAAGGCGGGTCTGGAAATGCCGGAGGAGCCTACCTGGGATTTCATCAAAGAGGCTGCCAGCGCACTGACTGATCGAGAGCCAGGCATTTCCGGGATCTGTCTGCGAGGCAAGGCTGGCTGGGGAGAAAACATGGCACTGGTGACATCCATGGCGAACTCCTTTGGTGCCAGATGGTTTGACATGGACTGGCAACCCCAGCTCGATAGTGAAGCCTGGAACAGCGCACTGACTACCTATGCAGAATTACTATCGAAGTACGGTCCTGTGGATGCATCCTCCAAGGGCTACCAGGAAAACCTGGCGCTGTTTCAACAGGGTCAGTGCGCGATCTGGATAGACGCTACAGCCGCCGGGCAGTTCGTCATGAACGAGGACTCTGCTGTGGCCGACTCAGTGGGCTTCGCCATGGCACCCGACAACGGATTGGGCAAACGAGCCAATTGGCTGTGGGCCTGGGCCTTGGCCATCCCAAACAGTACCGACAGCCAGGAATCTGCGAAGAAATTCGTGGCCTGGGCGACATCGAAAGACTATCTCGCCCTGGTTGCAGAGACTGACGGGTGGGCTAGCGTGCCACCGGGGACCCGCAAGTCCTTGTATGAAAACCCTGAGTATCAGAAGGTTCCCTTTGCCGCCATGACGCTCGCCAGTATCGAAGCGGCGAACCCGACTGAACCGACGGTAGAAGAGGTGCCTTACACCGGAGTGCAATTCGTGGCCTTTCCCGAATTCACGGGAATCGCAACGGCGGTCGGCCAACAGTTCGCCGATGTACTCGAGGACTCGGCCACCATCGAGGATGCACTCAAGAATTCCCAGTGGGTAACCGAGAAACAGATGGTCCGTGTGGAGATGCTTAACCGGTAACAGGGATCGGCACGTAGTCGGAAGGCTGCGTTCCGAACAATCGTCAATAAGGAGAGGGTAAACCGATGGTAGACACAGCAAGCGATCAGGGTCGGTCCATAGCTGAAATGGACGACGAATTACTACCCGTGCCAAAGCACCGGCTACACGGGCCCAAGCATTTCCTTGGCCTTTATGGCGCGGAACATGTCGCCGCAACCGAGTTCGTCATCGGCGCCGCCTTTGTGGCAATGGGCGCCAGCATCCAGGACATCCTGCTCGGGCTACTGATCGGCAACACGCTCGCCGCCATGAGTTTCTGGTTGATCACCGCGCCGATCGCGGTCAAGACGCGGCTCAGTCTCTACACTTATATCGAATACCACTTGGGCGATATGACCTCGCGGATTTACAACGGTGCGAATGTGCTGATATTCGCGGCCATTTCGGCAGCCATGATCACGGTGTCGGCGACCGCGGTTCGGGTACTGTTTGATATCCCACCGCAGATCTATCCCTATCCCAGCAATCTTGCCTTTGCTGCCATTGCCGCCTCGGCAAGCGTGATCGCGGTGGTAGTGGCCTACTACGGCTTCAACGTGGTGGCCGAATTTGCCACCATTTGCACACCCTGGCTGATGGTGATGTTCACGGCTGGTGGCATGGTGCTGATACCGGCGTTGAATGAAACCCTCACCGGGTACACGACGCTGTCCAGTTTCTCCGAATTCGTGAACCTGGCGGGCGCAACTGTCTTTACCGGCATCAATGCTGAAGGGAAGCCCGGGATAGGTTTGGTAGAGGTGATTGGTTTCGCCTGGGCGGCGAACACCTTCGCGCATTTTGGTCTGGTTGACATGGCGATGCTGCGCTATGCGAAAAAATCGGTCTACGGTCTCTGCACTGCAACCGGCATGATGTTCGGACACTACGTCGCCTGGATTTCTGCAGCACTGATGGGAGCAGCAACGGCATCCATGATGAAGTTGAGTATTGCAGTAGTGTCCCCCGGGGATGTTGCCTACTACGCACTGGGCGCCACCGGCTTTGTCATCGTCATCATCGCAGGCTGGACCACGGCCAACCCCAATCTCTATCGTGCAGGTCTCGCAGCTCAAGCGGTATTTCCCAAGGTTCCGCGCCAGAGGGTCACGCTCGCCGTCGGTGCCGTGGTTGTGGTCGGCAGCTGTTTTCCGTTCATCTACCGGCAAATACTGCCGATTCTTGCCTACGCAGGACTCGTGCTCGTGCCGATTGGCGGCATCGTGTTCGCCGAACAGCATATCTTTCCTCGGCTCGGCCTCAAGAGCAATTGGCACCGTCTGAAAGGACTCAAGGACAACAAACCGGCGCTGATTACCTGGGCGGTATGCCTGGTGTTCGGCTTCGGGCTGAATGCTACCGGCCTGTTGTATTTCGTATACCTGTTCCTGCCGACCTGGATGGTCGCGATCGTCTGCTACACCCTGTTGGCGAAGGCAGCCGGCGCCGGCGATAGCTACCCTGAAGCGGAACAACGGGAGCAGGAGTTCAACAGGAAGGTCGAGGAATACCACGCCAGACTGGCAGCAACGGAAACCCACGTCCATATCAAGGACACATCCACTTTGACGAAGGGGATTCGTGCGGTCTGGATCCTGGTCGGTCTGGTCGTGCCAGCCGTACTTGCCTGGCGTGTGCTGTTCAACAGCCCGGATCTCTACGCTTACTACGTCAATCGGGAAATGTTCTATAGCGTGACTATCTGGTGCACGCTCATCTATTTCGTCTTCGCCTGGTGGGACCTGCAACGTTCCAAGGCGATGCAGAAGGGTGGTCATGCCTCTGCCGAGCCGTTGCACGCAGCCCCTGCAATGTAGTCAGGCAAATTTACGCAACAGGGCAGAAAACCGAGCGATGCGGCGGCCATTCCGCATCGCTCGTCGACAATTCTGATATTTGATGAGAGGCATCACCATGACGACAGACGAGGCAGCTGCGCGGGGCAGGGTGATACCGCTCTCATTGCGAACGCTGGATGACTTGCCAAAGCAGGTTGCTCGACCGAACTATGAGCGACAGTCATTGAGCGCCGGAATCGTGCACTTTGGCCTGGGCAACTTCCATCGTGCACATCAGGGGATCTACCTCGATGCTCTGATGAACGAGGGACGTGATCATGACTGGGCCGTCATTGGCGCAAGCGTCATGCCCGGT
This sequence comes from uncultured Granulosicoccus sp., assembly GCA_965367215.1. GTDB lineage: Bacteria > Pseudomonadota > Gammaproteobacteria > Granulosicoccales > Granulosicoccaceae > Granulosicoccus. The sequence goes on along the minus strand of CBDUIJ010000133.1, from coordinate 9,579 downwards.
GATGCGCACGTACGCGATCTGCTGATGAAGCAGGATTGCTTGGGCACGGTGACGGCACAATCTGCAACCGCTAGCGATTCCCGCGTGACCGGAGTCATGATCGATTACCTGCCACCGGCTGACAGCGCGGACATTCTGGCGACACTGGAGGATCCGGCCATTCGCATTGTGTCCCTGACAGTGACCGAAGGCGGCTACTTCGTCGACGCTGATAGTGGGCTGTTCGATGACCAACACCCGGCTATCAAGGCAGATGTCACGAATTTTGATTCACCTTCCACCGTATTCGGGCTGATTGCACGAGCGCTGAAAACACGTCGAAACAGAGGCCAGCAAGCCTTTACCGTGATGTCTTGCGACAACCTGCCACACAACGGCACAGTGACGCGTCGTGCCGTGGTAGGCATGGCAGATCTGGTCGAACCCGCTCTGGCGCTGTGGATTGATGCGCACTCGAGTTTTCCCAACGGAATGGTTGATCGAATTGCTCCTGCCACCGGCGACCGGGAGCGGCGTCTTGCGGCTGACAAGCTCGGTATCGCCGATGCAGCGCCAGTATTCTGTGAGGACTACCTGCAGTGGGTACTGGAAGACAAGTTTGTTGACGGCCGTCCTCGCTGGGAGGCCGTGGGCGTTCAATTCGTGGATGATGTGACGCCTTTCGAGACCATGAAGATTCGTATCCTCAATGGCGGACACGCCTTGATTGCCTACCCGGCCGGACTCCTCGACATCGAAGGCTCGGGGGAGGCCATGGCACACCCACTGATTCGAGGGTTTCTGGACAAGGTAGAACGCGAGGAAATTCTTCCCATCGTACCGCCCGTACCCGATACCAGCCTTGATGCCTATTACGCGACGATCGTATCGCGCTTCTGCAATCCACACGTTGTCGATACCGTACGCCGATTATGTCTGGACGGGTCGAACAGGCAGCCCAAGTTCATCGTGCCCAGCATCATCGACCGGGCGACTGAAGGCAAAAGTGTGCAGGGACTGGCACTCGCATCAGCTCTCTGGTGCCGTTACTGTTTTGGTGAAACGGAAAGTGGCGCCGCAATCGAGGCCAACGATCCATCCTGGGAACACCTTGTAGAGCGTGCTCGTGCTGCTCGCTCTGACCCAGGGGCCTGGCTTGGCATGCGTGAGATCTACGGGGATCTGGCTCACGTCAGGCTTTTCAGCCAACCCTTCACACGTGCGCTGAATGCGCTGTGGAACGACGGTACCGAGAGTGTGCTGCGCCGCTATCTGGATGGGACATTGTATGTACCGCCAGTGTAGCCACTCCTTCACGAAACCAACGCGAATTGCCATCGGCGGGCCACGCGATAAACAATCAGGGCTGGCAATCTCACTCAGCAGGCGATGGGAATTGTTGGACAAACACCGACCGAAAACAGAAGGAGTCATGTATGGCAATTGATCAGGATGCTCGCTACGTCAGCCGTCTGACGAAAAAGACGCTGGCATTGGTCTTGGCAGGTGGGCGCGGTTCGCGACTGTATGAATTGACAGACTGGCGTGCGAAGCCGGGGGTGCCCTTCGGAGGGAAGTGTCGCATCATCGATTTTCCACTGTCGAACTGTGTCAATTCAGGGATACGCCGCATTGGTGTGCTCACTCAATACAAGTCGCACTCTCTGGTACGCCACCTGGGGCGAGGGTGGAGCAACTTCCAGAGCGAACTGGGTGAGTTCGTGGAGGTGCTTCCTGCATCACAACGCACCAGTGACGAATGGTATTCCGGCACCGCTGATGCCATCTACCAGAATCTGGATATCATCCGAACGCACAAACCCGATTACGTGTTGGTGCTCTCCGGCGACCATATCTACAAGATGGATTACGGCCCCATGTTGGCTTTTCACGTAGCGAATGAGGCGGATATGACTGTCTCCTGTCTGGAGGTACCCATTGCCGAAGCAGCCGGTTCGTTTGGTGTCATGACGGTGAACGAGGATAGTCGCGTGCTGCGTTTTGATGAGAAACCGGATCAACCCACGCCCATTCCCGGCAATGACGATCTGACTCTTGCCTCGATGGGCAACTATATCTTCAATACGCAGTTTCTCTATGAGCAATTGATTGCGGATGCGGACAACAAGGACTCACAGCACGATTTCGGTAACGACATCATCCCCTCCATGATCGAAAACAACCGCGTGTTTGCCTATCCATTCCGAGACGCGGAGACCGGCAAACAGGCCTTCTGGCGGGATGTCGGGACACTGGACGCGTACTGGGAAGCGCATATGGAGCTGGTATCGGTAGAGCCACAATTGAACCTGTACGATCAGGAATGGCCAATCCTGACGCATCAGACGCAACTGCCTCCGGCAAAGTTCGTATTCAATGACGATGACAGGCGCGGTGAAGCGCACGACTCCATGGTGTCGGGTGGTTGCGTCATATCAGGTGCACGAGTCAACCGCTCGCTGCTGTTCTCCAATGTCACGGTACATTCATATTCAACGGTGACCGATTCGGTGCTGCTGCCTGATGTCGAGGTCGGGCGCCATTGCCGTATTCAAAAGGCCATCATCGATCGAGGTTGTCACTTGCCTGAAAACACGGTTATTGGTGAGGATCATGAGCAGGATAGAGCACGCGGTTTTCGTGTGACAGACAAGGGCGTGGTGCTGGTGACGCCGGATATGTTGGGACAAAGCCTGCACAGCGTACGTTAAAGGGATATTGCCATGACCGTTGCCGACAGAGAGACTGTGGAGGCTGTTTCCCGCGGAGATCACCATGATCCGTTTGCGGTGTTGGGCCCCCATTCCGAGAACAGGCACGTCGTGGTGCGTACTCTGCAACCACAGGCTGACGCGGTCGAGGTGGTAGATCTTCAGGGGATGGTGTTGGCTGACATGTCGATGATGCATCCCGGATTGTTCGAAGCTACATTGCTACCTGCCGCCGACGGTTACCGTCTACGTGTACATACAGGGCAGGAGCACCGCACGATCGATGACCCCTATCGATTTCCATCACTGCTGGGTGACATGGACCGATACCTGATGGGCGAGGGCACCCACCTGAAGCTCTATGACAAGCTGGGTGCCAAATCCATGGAATGCGACGGTGTCACCGGCGTTCACTTTGCCGTATGGGCACCCAATGCCCAGCGCGTGAGTGTCGTCGGACCGTTCAACGACTGGGATGGACGCCGGCATGTCATGCGGGCACATCCTGACAATGGCGCCTGGGATCTGTTCGTTCCTGGCCTGGCACCCGGCGAGTTGTATAAATACGAAATCAAGGGGCGCGACGGTACCGTGTTGCCGCTCAAGGCGGATCCCTTCGGACGCTACTTCGAACCGCCCCCGGGGAACGCCTCCATTGTCCCGGATACTCTCGAGATGCAGTGGGGCGATAGCGACTATCTGGCCAACCGCGCCAGCGCGACCGCACTGGACGCACCAGTGTCCATCTACGAGGTTCATCTGGGCTCGTGGAAACGCAAGACTGGCGGCGAGCACTCGCCATGGATGAGCTATCAGGAGCTCTCCGATGAACTGGTGCCTTATGTCAAGGAAATGGGTTATACCCATATCGAACTGTTGCCGATTACCGAACACCCGTTCGATGGTTCATGGGGCTATCAGCCCATCGGAATGTATGCGCCAACCTGGCGTTTCGGTACACCACACGACTTCAAGCTGTTTATCGATCGCTGCCACCGTGAGGGCATTGGTGTGATTCTGGACTGGGTACCGGCACACTTTCCCCGTGATACCCATGGACTCGGTGAGTTCGATGGCACTCACCTGTACGAGCATGCCGATCCGCGTCAGGGCGCGCATAGCGATTGGGGTACTCTGATTTTCAACTATGGGCGCAATGAGGTGGTGAACTATCTGCTCGCCAATGCCTTGTTCTGGATTGAGGAATATCACATCGATGTGCTGCGGGTCGACGCGGTGGCATCGATGCTCTATCTGGACTATTCACGTGAAGATGGCGAGTGGATACCCAACGAGCATGGAGGCAACGAAAATCTGGCAGTCGTGGCCTTTCTACAGCAGATGAACACGGTGGTGCACGCCCACGGCGGGATGACCATGGCCGAAGAATCCACCGCCTGGCCAATGGTGTCACGGCCTGTCTACCTCGGCGGCCTGGGCTTTACCTACAAATGGAACATGGGCTGGATGCACGATACGCTGAGCTTCTTCAAGGAAGATCCGATTCACCGACGATTTCATCAGGACAAGATTACCTTCAGCTTGCTATACGCCTTCACCGAAAACTTCGTTCTTCCCTTGTCCCACGATGAAGTGGTTCATGGCAAAGGCTCGCTGCTGGCACGAATGCCGGGGGATGCCTGGCAGCAATTCGCCAACTTGCGACTGTATTACACGTTCATGTACGCGCATCCCGGCAAGAAGCTCCTGTTCATGGGAGGGGAGTTCGCGCAAGGTCGTGAGTGGGCTTACGATGCTGAGCTGGATTGGGATCTACTGGATGATCCTCAGCATGCGGGCGTGCAGACTCTGGTGCGCGACCTTAACCAGCTCTACCGAAGCACACCGGCGCTCTACGAGAAGGATTGCGATTCTTCCGGGTTCGAGTGGATCGATTGTACGGACAATGAAAACGGCGTCGTTGCCTTTATCCGGCACGGAAAGGCCGTTGAAGACCTTGTAGTTGTCGTCTGCAACTTCACGCCTGTGGTGCATTACAACTATCGAATCGGTGTACCGGCACCCGGTCGATACGTAGAACGACTCAACAGCGACAGTACCGCTTACGGTGGCAGTGGTGTGGGTAATCTTGGGGAGGTGATGGCGGAGAGTATTCCCTCACACGGTCGTCCCGACTCGATGAATCTGACCTTGTCGCCGTTGGCGACCATGATCTTCCAGGTGCATCCACTGGTGGAGCAGCTTGTCGGGTTCGGGGCTGACGTTGATCTTCCAGGATAAAATCCTGCGCCTGCGGGCGTCGATCAACAATGTCCGGTTACTGCATCGCTGATGGTATGTAACATCAGTAAAGATCCGGGACAGCGGCACCAGTCAGCATAGTCGACCCTGCCAATGTGAACCTGTTTCCTGTCCCCAGAACCGGCAAACCCCGCTAAAGACGGGGTTTGCACTTGCTAACGTGTCAAATTGACAGGTTTACATTGCAGAGACGTTAACCGCTGCTGGGCCTTTCTGGCCTTGCTCGGTGTCAAAGCTGACTTTCTGACCTTCATCAAGCGACTTGTAACCATCGCCAGTGATAGCACTGTGGTGAACGAACACGTCCTTACCGCCATCTTCAGGAGAGATAAAGCCGAAACCCTTCGCTGCGTCGAACCACTTAACTGTACCAGTACTCAAGATAATACCCTGTATATAAAAAACAACAAAATGGACAGGCCGCTTGATCAGCGGGAAACTTGAAACTCAAATTCCTGCAATCCAGCCCTGCCTCCAACAATAACCTTTCACGTGTGAACGCTTCGAGTCGCAAACGCAGACGACTCGAAAACTTATCTCGGGACCGTCGACAGTTGCAATATAGCAGTTAAAACCCCGGCACAAGCAACAAAACACGATATTCGACATTTATTAGTGGTAAGTGTCGTTTTCTGACTACCTGAGCCTTCAATATCTTGCTGGTTGCCGACAATTTTCTGCAGTTGGTGAGCCCCAAAGTTCTCTGACCCAGCTGAATCCCATCCTCGACCACCTGATTGATGCATCCAACCATTGATTGTTCCTTTCATCAGTCATAAGATAGTAATCAATTACTACTTATTCATTTCTGACCTTGATGCCGACTCCTCGCCCACACCTGCCCGCCGATGAACGCCGCGCCATAACAGTGCAGGCGGTAGTGAATCTGGCTGCCAGCGGCAATCCAGGCGACATCACGACTGCAGCCATCGCCAAGCACATGAAGCTCACGCAGGGCGCACTGTTCCGACATTTTCCGAACAAGGACGCGCTTTGGAAGGAGGTCATGCAGTGGATAAGCGATAGCCTGATGGCACGCGTCAGTCAGGCAGCGCAAGACGCTGCGTCCCCCCTGGACGCATTGGAATCGATGTTCATGAGTCATGTGGACTTCATTGCTGACTATCCCGGTGCCCCACGAATGATGTTTGCCGAGCTACAACACGCAAAGTCGACGCCTGCCAAGGATGTGACCAAAAGCTTGATCAAGCGTTACAGCGAAATAATCACCGCACAACTGGAGGCGGGAAAACAGGCCGGTGAAATCGACCAGAGCCTTCAGACTCAGGCGGCGGCCACGCTGTTCATCGGCTCCATTCAGGGCCTGGTGATGCAGTCCATGATGGCCGGCGACATCCAACGACTGAAGATGCAAGCACCCGGTGTGTTCGCACTCTACAGGCGTGGCCTTCTGTCCACGTCAGGTGACGGTAACCCCTCATGAAGATTCCATTTATCAAGCAGCTTCCAATCAGTGGTCGCACGCTGGGGATGATCATCGTACTGGTGCCATTGCTGGCCTTGTTTGTCTATGTCGCTCTGCGTGCCGGGCCTCTTGCCCCAGTGCCGGTCACCGTATCCAAGGTCGAACAACAGTCGATATCACCCACCTTGTACGGTATCGGTACGGTAGAAGCACGCTATACGCACAAGATCGGACCGACCTTCGCCGGACGGCTGAAGAATGTGCTGGTACAACCGGGTGAACTCGTCAAGGCCGGCCAACTGCTGGCGGAGATAGACCCGATCGATCTGGATGAGCGCATCGGTGCTCAACAAGCTGCTCTTCGAGGTGCCGAGTCAAAAGTAGTCGCCGTGCAGGCGCAAGTCGAAGAGGCCAATACTCGTGAGGCCTTTGCCAGTTCGCAGGCAACCCGCTATGAGAAATTGCTGGGCAGTCGCACGGTCAGTGAAGAAGCCACTGATCTGAAACGGCAGGAATGGCACGTGGTACAAGCTGGCCAGCGGGCCGCTGAGGCCAACCTCGATGCCTCCCGCCAGGATCTGCTGCGAATACGTGCCGAGCACGAAGGCTTGCTGCGACAGCGTGCCAACCTGCAGCTGGTGTCGCCTGTCGATGGTCTGGTGTCACGTCGCGACGCTGATCCAGGTACCACGGTTGTGGCCGGTCAGACGGTGGTCGAGGTGATCGAGCCGGAGAGTCTCTGGGTCAATGCGCGGTTCGACCAGCAACGGGCGCAGGGACTACGTGCGGACCTGCCAGCCACGATTGTTCTACGCTCGCGCGCCGACACTGTCATGAGCGGACGGGTCACGCGTATCGAACCCTATGCCGATTCAGTCACTGAAGAGTTGCTGGCCAAGGTGGACTTTCTGCAGGTACCTGATGTGCTGCCTCCGATCGGTGAGCTGGCAGAGGTAACCGTCGAATTGAGCGCTCTGGATTCCCGTCCGGTGGTAGCCAATGCCAGTGTGCATCGAGTTGAAGGAACGCTGGGCGTGTGGCTGGTACAGGATGGACAACTGCACTTCACGCAAGTCAAGCTGGGTGCAAGCGATCTGGATGGCCGCATCCAGGTGCTCGAAGGGCTCGACGGCGGCGAACAAGTGATCACCTACAGCCGCAAGACGCTGGACGCAGATAGCCGGATCAAGATCGTGGACACGATAGTCGGCCAATCATGAGGGCGTTGACATGATCAGCCTTGCCGGTCGCGATATTCAGCATGCCTGGGGCAAGTTCGTGCTTACGGGCGTCGGACTCGGTTTGCTGATTGGCGTCACATTGACCATGGCCGGGGTCTATCGAGGCATGGTGGACGATGCCAGGGTACTGTTGGACAACAGCGGTGCAGACCTCTGGGTCGTCCAACAGGACACACTGGGGCCTTACGCCGAGTCATCAAGCCTGTACGACGATGTCTATCGCAGCATTCTCGGCATGCCGGGTGTGGCAAGGGCGGCGAACATTACCTACCTGACCATGCAGGTGCGCCAACTGGCCGCGGAGACAGCGCGTGATGTGCGAGCCATGGTGGTTGGCGTCACGCCGGCAGGCCCTGGACATCCGGGGCAACCCGGGTTTCTCATCGACGGACGGCATATCACACGCAGTCACTATGAAGCGGTGGTTGATGTGTCGGCCGGTTTCGGCATCGGAGATCGTCTGCAGATCCGACACAATGTGTACACGGTCGTGGGATTGACTCGCCGGGCAGTGTCCTCCGGTGGCGACCCCATGGTGTTCATCCCGTTGAAGGATGCACAGGAAGTCCAGTTTCTCAAGGACAACGACGCCATTGTCGGGCAACGTGCGCGCACAGCACAGAACCCCATGTTCAACAGTCCGGGCAACCCTGACTTGCTTGAAGCGGTGCTCGCGTCACAGAGTACCAACACGTCAGTCAACGCCGTGCTGGTGCAACTACAACCCGGTGCAGATCCCGAGCACGTCGCCGCACCGATCAGGCGTTGGAAGCGACTGACGGTGTATACCCGCGTACAGATGCAGGAGATACTGATCTCCAAGTTGATCGGCAACGCTGCCAAACAGATCGGCATGTTTCTGGTGATACTGGCCATCGTCAGCGCCGCCATAGTCGCGTTCATCATCTACACACTCACGCTGGGCAAGATTCGTGAAATAGCGGTTTTGAAACTGATCGGCACTCGCAATCGCACCATTTCAGCGATGATACTGCAACAGGCCGTCGGACTCGGTTTGATCGGATTCGTGGTGGGCAAGATCGCCGCAACGTTCTGGGCGCCGATATTTCCCAAGTACGTGCTGCTCGAATCGGCTGACTCCTTGCGCGGTCTGGCGGCCGTGGTCGTGATCTGCATACTGGCAAGTTTCCTGGCCATTCATGCCGCACTCAAGGTTGACCCTGCGGAGGCCATTGGTGGCTAACTCAATCAATCAACCCGGTTCATCATCCCAGAGCCAGGCTTGCAGCCGTGCAAAGCCTGAACGTGGAATTCACATCGAAGGACTGAAAAAGCGCTATGGCTCGGGTGATACCGCGGTCAACGCCTTGACCGGTGTCGACATGACAGTGTCTCCTGGAGAGGTCATTGGTCTGGTCGGACCTTCAGGCTCTGGCAAGAGCACCTTGCTCAAATGTCTTGGTGCGGTGATCGAACCGACCGCTGGACGAATGACCCTGGGACACGATGTGATCTACGATGACGGCTGGAAAGTCTCCGACCTGCGTGCCTTGCGCCGCGACAAGATCGGCTTCGTATTCCAGGCACCGTACCTGATACCGTTTCTGGACGTCACCGATAATGTCGCGCTGCTGCCCATGTTGGCGGGCAAGTCGAATCGAGAGGCCCGCAGGCAAGCCGTGGAATTGCTGGAAGCACTGGACGTCGGGCACCGTGCCAAGGCGATGCCGTCGCAGCTATCCGGCGGCGAGCAACAACGGGTGTCCATTGCGCGTGCTCTGGTCAATCGCCCCCCGGTGATTCTGGCCGATGAACCCACCGCGCCGCTGGACAGTGAGCGAGCCCTGTCGGTGATTCGTATTCTCAATCAGATGGCCCAACAGTACGACACCGCCGTCATCGTGGTCACGCACGATGAGAAGATCATTCCGACGTTCAAGCGGATCTATCACATTCGTGACGGGCGGACGGAGGAGGAGGCCGGGGAGGGGCGTGCGGT
>CBDUIJ010000132.1:0-14347 GCA_965367215.1 uncultured Granulosicoccus sp. | reverse complement strand
GCTATGCCCAGCGCAAAGGCAATGGGGATGCTCAGAGCGGTGGCCAGCGCGAACACCAGTAGCAGTATCGTCAAGCCCATCAGAGTGTCTCGTTGGTGTCTGTTGAAGGTCTGCGAGCTGCCTCTGTCGCGGGTTGCCTGACGGCAAACCAGACTCGCTCCAGCATGAAAGCCACGATCAGAACACCACTGACGATCAAGGGCACATACTGCAAGCCCTGGGGCAGTCCTATCAGTGGGATATCGCGCCCCCAGGTACCTTTTACCAGAGGCCAGGATCCGAAGATCATGACCAGGCCAAACCCCGCGATGACGAAGGCGTTCAGGATTTCGCACCAGCGCTGCATGCGTGATGGGAGCAAGTCGACGAGATAGCCGATACCGAGGTGAAAGTTTTCACGCAGGCCGACTGCAGCCATGGGCAATGTCACGAACAGGATCAGCAGCAAGGCGGCCTTCTCTGTCCAGGTGGGCGTGTCGTTGAGAACATAGCGGCCCCAGACCTGCCAGCCGGTGAAGCCGACCAGCAGGATCAGCGCATTGGCACTGATGAAAACCACTGCCAGAGACAGATAATCAAAGGCTTTCCAACGCATAAGCAGTCACGGCGAGTGTCGGTGCCGCAGATGTATGCGGGCAGGGTAGTGTGATAGCGGTCGCAGGGACCCTGCAAGCCTTCAGGCCAGGCAGGGTCCCTGCGACAACGGGCAACGATCAGTCTGTTGCCTGGATACGCTTGAGCAGTTCGGCGATGACAGGGTCCGATGCAAACTCCTCGTAGACCGGTTGCATGGCTTCGCTGAACGGTGTCTTGTCTTCAACAGCGACGATGATGGAGCCGGCGTCTTCGACGATCTTGCGGGATTTTGCTTCACGCTCTGCCCACAGTTCGCGCTGATAGATGGCAGCTTCCTGGGCGGCAGTGCGAATGATGTCCTGATCCTCTGCACTGAAGGTATCCCAGGTCGTTTTCGCAAACATGATGCCTTCAGGCACGATGGTGTGTTCGTCGAGAATGTAGTACTTGGCCACTTCAAAATGAGCCGTTGACTCATACGACGGCCAGTTGTTCTCGGCACCATCCACAACGCCTGATTGCAGTGCCGTGAACACTTCACCAAAAGGTAGCGGTGTTGCGTTGGCACCCAGTGCTTCGACCATCGCGACATTGATATCACTGTTCTGCACCCGGAACTTCAGGCCTGCGATGTCTTCCACCGAGTTCAGCGGTACATTGGCGTAGAACGATCGCGAGCCGCTGGCAAACCAGCTCAAGGGCACCATGTTGGCCTCATTCATGGCCGCTGCAATATCAGCTCCGATTTCACCTTCCATGACACGAAACTGGTGCTCGGGAGATTTGAACACATACGGCAGTGATGCCACCCCCAGTTCCTTGACCGTATTGACCATGGGAGCCGTGGAGAATATGCCGTAATCCAGCGCGCCGAATTGAAGTTGTTCCGTGGCGAACTCGCCTTCACCCAATTGTGCGGAGTGGTAGTTGGTCAGTTTGATTCGATCGTCAGTGCGTTCGCCCACCAGATCGCTGAAGCGATCAAGCGCAACGGAAACCGGATAGTCAGGCGGATGAGTGTTCCAGCCACGGTATTCCTTGGCTGTGGATATCGTGGCAAAACCGCACAGTATCGCCGCCAGCACCAGACGCTTGCTAGGTAACTTCATTGTTCAACTTCTCCCGGTGGTTGCCGGATTATTCCGGTCATTCTGATTATTTACATGGGGCGTCCATTTACTGATGCACATGATTTTCGTAGATGGACAACAACCATGAAAGCCGGAAACAACCCTTCAGGTCAAGATATATTTCATGTATCGTGGCCTGATGACCATGCTGCAGTGGCTTCCCCCGGAACTTGCGACAGGCACTGCCGTGTTGCTGGTTGCCATCAGTTTTGCAACCTCCGCCATCAGTGCCACCTTCGGCCTGGGTGGTGGTGTCGCCATGCTGATTGCCCTGTTGTCCACAGTTCCTCCCATCGTGGCCTTGCCGGTGCATGCTCTGGTTCAGGTCGGTTCCAATGCGGGTCGTGCCTGGATGATGCGTCCGCATATCATGAGTACGGTGTTCCTGTGGTTCCTGCCGGGCAGCGTGCTGGGTGTGTTGATTGCCAGCCAGCTGATCGTGAGTTTGCCCACGACTGTTCTGCAGCTGGCTCTGGCGATATTCATTCTCTGGAGTGTCTGGGCGCCTGGCATGGGGAGGCGGGAGCTGCGTGACCCGGCCTTTGTGGCTGTGGGAGCCGCCACCAGTTTTGCCACCATGTTTCTCGGTGCCACCGGTCCATTGCTGGCCGCCTTTCTCTCGCCGACACTCTATGGACGGGATCGCACTGTGGCGACCCACGCGGCGTGCATGACGGTTCAGCACTTGCTCAAGCTGATCGCATTCGGGTTCCTCGGGTTTGTTCTCATTGAGTGGTTGCCGCTGGTCATCGCGATGATTTTCAGCGGTCTTCTGGGAACACGCTTTGGCGGCGTATTGCTGCAACGTTTTCCGGAAGACATATTCAAGAAGGTTTTCAAGGTGATACTGACGGCGCTGGCACTGCGCCTGTTGGTCAGATCGCTGCTCGGTTGAAACCTTGCGAATCTGCAATGAAACCGGCGTTAATGCTTGATGGTCTTGTGTTCTGTGTGGAATCACTCCCTTACAGGAAACAACCATGATCAAATCAGTAGGTACATTCCGACAACCGCGACAAGTGTTCAGGCAAGCCCTGGCCACAGTCGCTCTGGCCGGAGCCGTTGCAGGCTCGTCGGTCGTCAATGCAGACGGTTTGCCGGATTTTGAAACGCTTGTGGAAGAGCAGGCGGATACGGTCGTAAGCATCGCGGTCATGCGAGAAGCATTGCAGCCGACGGCGGCAGAATCGCCGTCGCTCCAGCAATTGCCCGAAGAACTGCGACGCTTCTTTCAGCAGGATCCTCGTCAGCAACCTCCGGGCGGTTCCGGACGTGGCATCGGTTCCGGCTTCATCATTTCCGAAGACGGTTATGTCATGACCAATGCGCATGTCGTCAGTGATGCATCGGAAGTCATGGTGACTCTGGATGACAGACGGCAGTTGCCGGCAACGATTGTGGGAGTCGATGAATCGACCGATATCGCCTTGTTGAAGGTGGATGCCGCTGACCTCCCCGCGGCTGAACTGGGCAACTCGGACGAGGTGGCTGTGGGTGAATGGGTGCTCGCTATCGGCTCGCCATTCGGACTGGACCATACAGCGACGCAGGGTATCGTCTCTGCCGTGTCACGTAACCTGCCTTCGGGCGGCTACGCACCTTTCATTCAGACCGATGTGGCTGTCAACCCGGGTAACTCGGGTGGTCCGCTGTTCAATACCGATGGCGTTGTCATCGGCGTCAACTCGCAGATCTATTCCAGCTCGGGTGGTTATCAGGGTCTGTCGTTTGCGATACCCATCAACGTGGCCAGACATGTTGCCGATCAACTGAAGACAAGTGGTCATGCCAGCCGTGGCTGGTTGGGTGTCGCCATTCAGGATGTCGATCAGGGTCTGGCTGACGCCTTCGGTCTGGATGCACCGACAGGTGCGTTGGTATCCAGTCTGTCTGAAGACGGTCCGGCGGCAGCGGCAGGTTTGAAAGCCGGCGATATCATCACCGAGTTCAACGGCTCGAAAGTCAATCAGTCGGGCGATCTGCCAGGGTTGGTCGGTGTGATTCCTGCCGGGGAGATAGCCAATGTGACGCTGCTTCGCGATGGCAAGGAACGTAATCTGAATGTGACCATCGGCAAGTTCGAGACACAGTCTGTCGCCATGAACGGAGCCGCTGAGTCCAATGCGGGACGTCTTGGTCTGGTGGTCGGCAAGCTGGATAGCGAGATGCGCGAACAGCGTGGTATTGCACACGGTGTTCGGGTCATTGAAGTGGATCCGACAGGCCCTGCTGCCAAGGCTGCGATACTGCCTGACGATATCATCCTGACCCTTGATGGCAAGTCCATCGATAGCCCGGATGACTTCATTGAGCAGATCGACAAGTTCGATGCCGGCAAGCGGGTCGCCATACTGATTCAACGTGGCGAACATTCGCGCTACGTGGCTATCGAAATTCCGAAATTGCACGAGTAGGCAACACCGACCCGAAGCGGGTCGACGCGTAGTGGGCAGCCGGACCGTCATCAGTGAGCGACGGTCCGGCAGGCCTCGACACTCAGACCGACTAGCCCGACAATGCACTCAACCTTCCAAGGGGGCAGCGCACTCGCAGCACAGCGTCTTCAGCTTCGCAGATAGAACACGATGGCAACTGCAACCAGCAGCGCGACCATCAACCAGCCGATGCGCTCCATGTTGCGCTCGATAGCCGGCGCAACCGCCGGACCGGCGCGGGCAACCAGCCAGGTCTCCAGAAAGAAGCGCGCTCCGCGCCCGATCGCCGAGGCGACGGCAAATGGCACGATGGCCAGGCCCATGATGCCGGCACCGATGGTAAAGAACTTGTACGGAACCGGTGAGAAACCGGCCACCAGTACTGCCCAGAAGCCCCAGCGGGAAAACCAGTCAAGCACGGTGTGAAAGCGTGCCTGCCAGCCGAGCTTTGCAATCAGTGGCTGTACCAGATCGCCGCCGTGCACGCCAATGTAATAGCCCAGAATGCCCCCGAGTACTGAAAACACCGTAGCGATGGCAGCATAACGCAGAGCTCGCTCCGGTCTGGCCAGGGTCATCGGAACCAGCATGGTGTCGGGTGGCACAGGAAAGAAGGATGACTCGGCAAACGTGACCAGAGCAAGCCAGCGCTCGGCATGACGATGTGCGGCCCAGCGCAACAGCAATTTGTAGAGAGATCCGAAGGGACCTGGTTTGCCACTGTCAGGGGCGGTGATTTCTGGTAAAGCCGTCATACCGGGATTCGTTCGGAGTCGATCTGCAGGAGTGTTCGGCATCGACAGTCTTGTCGAAGCACGGAGAGCGCGCATTCTAGGGCGCCAAGCTGACGAATGGCTGAAGGATCCGAAGAAATTTACCGGCCCGATTGACCGGCTGCCTGAAGCAGTTTTTCGACGACGCAAGACCTGCCCCGGAAGCGCCCCTTGTCTCCGAACAGTCATCCCGAGAGCCACGCCATGCAGGCGCTTGACAGGAGGTCTGGCCCGTAACTCCACGACCCTGGTCAGGGGTAAAGTGCCGTATATATTTATAGTATAGTGTCCACTCCCTGGGCAACCCGGAATAGACGCAGGTGTCTGACCCTACCAAGTCGAAAACGCTGCACTATCTGCGCTCCGTACATGACGGACAACCGCAGAACATCGAAGCTTCCATTCGCGTCATGCTGCGACGCAGGCGAGTCTGCAAGGATACCGAGCTGGATCCGGGCGATCTGTCGATCATGCGGGTGCAGCATCGACAGGCCTCTACCGCCAGAAAGCCGGTGTTGTTGCATCTGGTCAGTTATGTACCCGGTGAGAAGGCAGCCACTATCGACCCGGACCCGGAAGGGCCGGAAGATCACGGTGATGCCGAGCGTCCTCCCAAGGGCAAGGAGTTCAAGGCGGGCGAGTGCTTCCTGTTGGTAAAGGATGCCGATGTTCTGTTCTGTGCCAACGGCATCACCCAGGCGGCCGCCAGGGTGTATCTGAGCAAGCTGTTTGCCGATTGCGGTGTGGAGCCGGAACAGTGCAGGTTCGACCTGCGTCCGGCAGCCGATCTTGATCGTCTGGCGATCATCCGTGAGCGAGGTGTCTCCTCCATCCAGCTGGGAAGCGTTGCCTACGAGGCCAGCCGTAAGCTGCTGCCGAAGAATCAGAGCATGAGTCGCCGCCTGCTCAAATCGGTTTCCGATCAGGTATCGGCGCTGGTGGCCAGAGACGACACGGTGCTGGAGCAGCGGGTGATGGAAGATCTCATCGTCAATGTCGAGCTCAAGCTGCAGGGCAATTCCTTTGCCGATATCGAAGCCCAGCGCTCCATTGACCAGATGGCCATTGCCTTGCTGGCTGAGGACCACGATAATCAGGGTTTCACCATCGTCACTCGTGACGGCAATCGCCTGTCGGATCTGTCCGTACGTCTGCACAAGCGTGTCAAGGTGGCATCATCGAACAACTCGGTAGAGCACAGCTCCGTCTGGAACTCTCTGACAGTCTATTATGATGAATTGCATGAGGGTAAGCTGCTAGAGACATGAGCATTTCAGACATCACGATCGACTGGCCACGGGTTTTCGGATTCGTGCTGGCTGCCGTGGTGTCCTGCATTGTCGGCTGGTATGGCCAGCCGCTGGTACATGGCAACGCCGAAGCTTCACGCATCATCGTCAACGTGTTCTCCATCATGGCCGGTGTGCTTATCACCATCATGACCTTGCTGGGCGAGCCCAGTCTGTATCGGGGTAGAAGCTGGCGAGCTGATGCGGTGCGGCGCAGCAATGTCTATCGTCGCCTGGTGCGGCAGAAGATTCTGTTCATTCTCTACCTGGTGACGCTGGCGCTGGTGTTTGTATCGAACCTGTTCAAGGGGGAGTACAGCAACGTCAGCTTCCTGCGCTATATCGAGTTTGCCTATCTGTCGTGCGCCTGTATGGCGTTCATCTTGTCCATGACGTTACCGGGGCGGCTGACCGGCCTGCAACTGGCGCGATTCGATGAAATGGTGGAAGCCCGGCGCAAGGCCGAGAAGCCGCGCAAGGATGACAAGCAGGACTCCTGAATTGCAGGAACCAGGTAGGCAGGTAGGAAATCATACCTGATTCTCGACAAGCGCCTGTGAAGGTGTATACTTCATCGCAGGGCATGCATGCGTAGTCACTGATCGACAGTAGACTGCAAGCATGGAACCGTGCTGTATCCGGTGTGTTGTGCCTCTTCCTGAATAATCCGAGTGTCCGTCGCTGGCCAGGCTGAAGCTTTGGTGATGGCGTGGCGTGCGTATGGAAAGCTTGCCGGGGTTGGTGCATGGTAGACACAGAAGTTCGTGGGACGTTTGCGGGTTCAACGCAAGACGACGCGATCGCAAGCAAAGGCAAGGTTCTTGTTGTGGCCGGTCGCGAGTCTGACTCGGATGTTGTATGCCGGATGCTGGTTGATGCCGGTTACAGTCCGCAAAGATGCATGGATTCAGTCGCTCTGGAAACGGCTCTGGACGACAATGTTCCTCTGGACAGTTTTGTGGCGACGGTGATATGCCATCGAGCTCGCATGAATGATGAGAATGCAGAAGCAGACTCGATCAACCGCCCCGTTCATTTGCCGAATCAGCTGCATGACAAGAGAATCATCGCTGTGTCCGATTGTGTGGATGAAGGTACCGTGGTGGCTCTGTTGCAGGAAGGTGCTCATCAATGCTTCGATCTGCACGAGTCGCCGCGGATACTTCAGGTGCGTCTCGAGGCTGCCTTGCGTCGTCATGGTCGTCTGATCAAGAAGCAATTGACCCAGGGTGACATTCGCTTCGACCTGGAAAAGCGACGTGTAACGCGGGCTGGAAAGCTGGTCGATCTGTCTCCCAAGGAATTCGAGCTGGCCTATTACCTGTTTTCCAATTGCGGACGAGTGGTGGAGAACAGTGAACTGATGACTTCCATCTGGTCCTTGCCATCGAGCATGGATACACGTCGGATCGATACCGCAGCCTGCCGTATTCGCAAGAAGCTGCAGCTTGCCGAAGGTCATGGCTGGCAGTTGAAGCGATTGCGTTGTGTCGGATACCGGCTGGTAAACGCCGAAGCAGACTGAACCCGAATGAGCCGGTGGTCCCGGCTCCGCTCTCGGTAGAGTGGCAAGCGGGCTGCGACGTGGCAGCCCCTGATGCTCAACTGGCTATCTTCTCGAGAGATCGCTGACCGACGCCCAGGCGTCCAACCGGCACTGCACCACGGCGGATGGCCGTTGTCGGGCCGATCATGAACAAGTCTCCATTGCGGCCGTTGAGCTGGTAATCGATACCTGCCGATCGGGCCACTTCCACCTGAGCATCCAGGTGCTGAGGCTCCCCGTGCACCGGTATCAGCAGGTTGGGGCGGATCCATTCATAGAGCTTGATCAGCTCCTGTGCCCCGGGATGTCCCGATGCATGTATGGGCAGAGGCGAGGTATCGGGTGTGATGACCGTGATATCGCGAGCCTGCAAGCGTGCGGTCATGCTCTCGATGGCGCGCTCATTGCCGGGAATGGTGCGAGCACTGAAGATGACCGTGTCACCCGCTTCCAGTGCCATATCGCGAAAGCTGTCATGGCTGAGTCTGTTCAGAGCGGTACGCGATTCGCCCTGGCTGCCCGTGGCCACCAGCAAGACGGTTTCGCGTGGCAGATAACCCAGATGATCCGATTCCACCAGGGTCGGACTATCCGGCCACAAACCGCAGGCTCTGGCTGCCGATGCCGTATTGATCAATGAGCGTCCCAGCAGGCCAAGGTGGCGGCCTGTTGCCTCTGCCACGCGCGACAAGGTGTGCAGTCGAGCAATATTACTGCCGAAGCAGGCCACTACCACACGTCCTGGCGCCCGGCTGACATGATGGTACAAGCCGTCGTAGAGCTCGCCTTCAGACAATGAGTGGCCGGACTGATCAGCGCAGGTCGAGTCACACACCATGGCCTGTACACCCGAGTCACCCACGCGCTGGTAGATCGAGGGCTCGTAATGATGTCCGACGACAGGTTGTGGATCGAGTTTCCAGTCGGCAGTATGAAAGACGCTACCCGCACTGGTGCGTATGACCAGGCCGCAGGGATTGGGTATCGAATGCGTATTGGGTATCCACTCGACATCGAAAACGCCCACCTGATGGCGATCGCCAGGTTCCACGAGGGTAATGTCTGCCTTGCTCAGCAGACCGTGTTCGGCCAGCTTGCGTCGCAGCATCTCGGCGGTGAAGGCAGTGGCATAGATGGGGCATCGTAGTCGTGGCCACAGATGAGCCACTGCACCTATATGGTCTTCATGTGCATGCGTCAGCAGAATGCCCTGCAGGCTCTCGCGTCGTTCGGCAATGAACTCGGGGTCGGGCATCTGCACGTGATATCCACTGCTGGTACCGCCATCGGCATCGCGAAAGGTGACGCCGCAATCGACCATCAGCCATTGATCGTCATGACCGTACAGACTCATGTTCATGCCGATCTCGCCGCAGCCGCCCAGCGGTAAAAACCAGAAATCTCGGGTATCAGGTGTCATGTGTTACTCGGTTGCTAACAGAAGTCGGGCTGTACATCGGGTACTATCAGTCCCCATACGCCAATGCTCAAGAATAGGTTCGTAAAGCCCACATGTATACCTTGCTGATAGTCTTTCTACTGCTTTCGATCGTGTTCTCCTTTCTGTGTTCCATCTGGGAGGCGGTGTTGCTGAGCATTACCCCTTCATTTACACAGGTGCAGGTCCAGGAAGGCACCGATCTGGGCAAGTCCTTGCAGGAATTCAAGGAAAACGTCGACCGGCCACTCGCGGCTATCCTGACGCTCAATACCATCGCTCACACGGTGGGCGCCATCGGTGTCGGTGCACAGGCCACCAGTATCTGGGGAGCTTCTGTGATGTCCACGGCCGTTGTGCCCGTGCTGATGACACTGGCGATTCTACTGTTGTCGGAAATCATTCCGAAAACCATTGGTGCCAATTACTGGAAGGAGCTGGCCGGCTTTACCGTTCGCAGTCTGAAGATTGTCATGTGGTTGCTGGCGCCGCTGGTCTTTGTCAGCCAGATCATCACCAAGGCCCTGAAGAAGGACAAGGAGGCGTCGGTGTTCAGTCGTGCCGACTTCGGTGCGATGGCAGAGCTCGGCTCTCAGCAGGGCGTGTTCGACGAAGGGGAGTCGAACATCCTGCGTAATCTGCTGCGTTTCAACACGGTCTTCGCCAGGAATGTAATGACACCGCGCACCGTCATGGTGGCATCGGATCAGGACACCAGCATCAGGGATTTCCACGAGACCCATCCGCATCTGCGTGTATCGCGCATACCGATTTACGAAGGCAGCCAGGACAAGATTACCGGCTATGTGCTCAAGCACCAGATACTGAAGAAGCTGATTGATGGTCAGGGAGATGAACCACTATCCAGCATTCGTCGCGATATTCTGGCGGTAAAGGAGTCATTCCCGATTCCAGACCTGTTCAGTCACTTCACGACCAAGCGTGAGCACATTGCCATCGTGGTCGATGAGTTCGGTGGTACGGCAGGTCTGGTCACGATGGAAGATGTTATCGAGACTTTGCTGGGTCTGGAGATTGTCGATGAAACCGACAACTCCTCGGATATGCAGGAGATGGCCCGCAAGCAATGGGAAGAGCGGGCACGAAATGTCGGTCTGCTGGAGTCGGAGGCCGATCTCGAGAATGATCTGAAACCGGCGGATGGTCCTTCATGAGTAGTCGGAATACGTAGACGGTTCGTCTGGTGCGACGGTGAGGCTACCTTCTTCTGGCAGCCTCATCCGAAAAGCGTCTGGTCTGTCGTGCAGCCGCCTCGCAATCTGCGTTGGCTGCGGCGTTCTGAATGACTTACCCCTCAGTCGTGCTTGGCAGGCGCTCCGCGCAGCTTCTGGAAGGTCATGAACAGCATCAGAGCAATGATGCCGGCTACGATACCCACGACGCCGTTGAGCAGGCTTGCCGTCAACTGCTCGGCCACGGTGCCGATGCCCTTGATGTCATCGAAAGCCGGTAGAGCTGATACGCCACTTGCTGCCGATTCGATCTGTACCGAGAGCCAGTGAAACCCGTGGCTGATGATGCCGCCACCGACCAGAAACATGGCCGCTGTACCGACAATTGACAGGAATTTCATCAGCAGTGGTGCGAACCACAGAATGCCTTTGCCCAGAGCCATGCTGAAGCCGCCTGGTTTACTTCCGTCGGCCGGAGCACTCAGGTGCAGGCCGGCATCATCGAGTTTGACGATAGCGGCCACAAGCCCATAGACACCGACAGTCATGATGGCTGAAATGGCAATGAGCGTGGCAACACGAACGCTGAAGGTGGCCGCAGCAACGGTGCCCAGGGCTATCACGATGATTTCGGCAGACAGGATGAAATCAGTACGGATGGCGCCCTTGATCTTGTTCTTCTCGAATTCAACCAGATCGACCTTTTCATCGGTCACCGCTGCAAGAAGTTCTTTCTTTTCCTTCTCGGCGTCTTCCGGGTGCAGGAACTTGTGTGACAGCTTCTCGACCCCTTCAAAACAAAGATAGAGGCCCCCGAGCATCAGTAGCGGGGTAATCAGCCACGGCGCGAAGGCGCTGATGGCCAGCGCAACCGGCACCAGGATGAGTTTATTGAAAGCCGACCCCTTGGCGACGGCCCACACCACGGGTAACTCCCTGTCAGCCTTGACGCCGGTAACCTGTTGCGCATTCAAGGCCAGATCATCACCCAGAACCCCAGCGGTCTTCTTGGTGGCGATCTTGGTCATGGCAGCCACATCGTCCAGAATCGATGCAACATCATCAAGCAGGGCAAGCAAGCTGGTAGCCATGGTCAGGTCTCTGGATTGGTTGGTTGATTTTTCGGAGCTGGTGTACAAGCGACAGCGAACGTCACTCAGGCGTCTTGTCCGTGTCTGATCGGGATTATAGCGGCGTCAGGCCGTCTATCCGCAGTGTTGTCATTCCGCGTCGAGAAACACGTCAAGCGGGCAGGGTGGCAAGGGCTGTGTACAGCTTCGGACAAAGGGGACGGAGGACAGGCCAATTCGGACAAATGAGGGAAGTAGTGCTCGGTTCATCGCCAGATGGGTGGCCAGTCACTATCGCTGGATAGTCTGGAGGCCAGAACGGCACCATTTCTGAGGAAGCCCGAGGGAATAAACACTCAGGGCCTCTGGAACAGGGCTAGCTGCAGAAAAAGTCACTGTTCACAAACGAAAACGCCTGCCTCGAAAGAGGCAGGCGTTGGGACGTACGCAGGTCGAGAGTTACGCCTTGGGTACGTAAGCGCTACACCAGCCGCTGGCATGGACAGCGCTGCCCGGGAACAATGGGCAAGGACCTTGAGCTTCGCCTTCCGCTCCGGTGTAAAGCGTGCAGCTTGAGCAGTGCTGATCAGCCTTCTCGCTCTCCGATACATACTGGAGAGCTTGAGCCTGTGCAGATTCAGGATCTACAAGTGGTGCATCATCAGCGTGGCTAGGCAGACTGGCTACCAGTGCACTGACAGGAATTACGGCAGCACCGGCACCCATCATCGAAACAAATTTACGACGTTTGATATCAGTCATCAGTTTTTACCTTGGCGGAAAATTAAGCGTGATCCTACATCGACATGATATACGACGAGCTTGATCACTTGGACTCCATGCCATGATTTTTATCAAACATTAGTTGATAGAAATCAATTACTTATTGTGACTGATAACCATTATCATTAGCATTCAGCCTGCAGCGGAGGCCGGCTGTTCAATCTTTATCAGTTGATCGTACTGGCGCTGAAAATAGGCAATGAGTTGCAGATGCCGATCAATCACCTCTGCACTGCAAGTTGCCTTGACAGTGGGTAGTGATTTCAAGAGATCGTGCAGGTTTCGGGTAACGTTTTGCAGTTTGTATTTCAAAGTCATGACTCCTGTGTGCCTCTGCCGCCGAGGCTCAGCTACGGCGGCAGAAAGCGGTTTCATTGGAATATGGCGAAGTTATAGATCGTTTTCCAGTGAATGCAATGTGACAGCAGAATTACCTGATCGGCAAAAACTTGAGTCAAATGGAGTTACACGACTGTAATGCGGCAAAAATGCTCAACGAAGCATGGTTCGCGCGGCCATTCCGAGAACGTCATCCCAGATGGATCCGTCCTTGTCGCTGTCCAGCAACGATGACAGCAGGCCACCCTCGTTTGCCCGAGTGCTCGTTGAACGGTTGCCACCACCCAGCACTTTCTTGCTCAGGGCACCCATGACGAGTGAGGCCACCACAGGCAGCATCTTCTTGAGCAGACTGCTGCTCAGGCCGGACTTGCCCGACGCTCGCGTGGCGACTTCCCGGCTGACTTCCTTGGAGCCAAATATGTGCCCGAGGATATCGTTACCCTCCTTGACGGTCTCCGGCCTGCCCAGCGAGCCCGGTTTTTCCATATAGCGTTCATGCTTGCCGGTTCGCAGAGCTTCAAGCAGATCATCCATTCCCGGCGTGGCCTGAGTATTCTTCTGCAGGCCTCGAGACAGAGCAGGGATCAGTTCCTCGACGGCCGCTCTGGTCTCCTGTTCACTCAGATTGAAATTCTTCTGAACTTCATCGATTACCGCCTTGTTGTCGTCGGCGAAGAGTACGTCGAGGAGATTGCTCATGCTTCTTGTCCTGATTGTTCGAGGAACAAGCGTAACACCCACAGGAGACCCTGCAGGTGCTCAGCGAAGCTCTGCCACAGTGCTTATCAACAGGAGGCTGAAAAAGTGCTTACAGGTACTCATCATTGACGATTGAATCGTCAACCTGATCGTCCATGATGAACGCTTCCCAGTCTTCCAGCACTTCCCGGAAGTGTTTCAGGCCAATACGGTAGGAGTCAGCGGGCGCACTGTCTGCACCAGCTTCCGGTGTCGTCTCAGCTGCGTCTGGTGCAGAGGCAACCGGTGAGAGGATGACGCCCTCGGTGTTGATGACAACCTGATGCGCATTGCCAATGAACTCACGCGAATCATCCGAGCCATCTTCAATGGCAGTCAGGTCATCCATGAGGTCGCGACATATGTGATCACTTCCCTGGACATCGGTCTCCAGAAAAGTCATCAATATCTTTTCGGCTGCCGGCCCTCGGGCTTTGGGGCTGCCGTCCTTGTCAAAAAAGAACTTGTGATTTCGTGCCATCTTCCTGAAGGTTTTCGTTTTGGCGCACGCTATCCGCGCGCTTTCTATATCCTACTGAAACTGAGATGAAATACCAGTGTCAAGCGATGCTGTCAGTGAATTTTATGGTTGCATCTGTGGTCATAGCTCATGTCAGTCGTCGAAATCATCGCCAAACGGGCCGATTTGTGAATCTTGAGGCTATTTTCAGGTTGTCTTTTTCCAATCAAGGGCAAACCTGACATCGACGCTATACTTGTTCCACTTGCAGTCTGCTGAGTAAACCCATCGTGCGGCTTCTGGTTGTCGAAGACGATCCCGAACTGGTGTCCTATGTGCGCAGCGACCTCGTGCGCGCAGGTTTTGCCGTTGACATCGCGGACAATGGTATCGATGCCGAGCATCTGGGTAACACGGAGCCCTACGATGCGGTGGTGCTGGATCTCGGTTTGCCACAGAAACCCGGCATGGAAGTGCTGGAAGCCTGGCGAAAGGCTGGCAACCGGGTGCCGGTAATCGTGTTGACTGCTCGAGATGCATGGTATGAGCGTGTCGATGGGTTCAAGGCCGGTGC
>CBDUIJ010000131.1:0-14422 GCA_965367215.1 uncultured Granulosicoccus sp. | reverse complement strand
CCCGGGGGGATGCCAACGCCACAGGCAGCGGTGATACTCGACTGGAGTATGGTGATCGCTCGATTCCCATTGATGTATCGATGTTCGAGTTTGCCGTCTGTCTGTGTGGAGCGCCCGAGCAGCAGCAGGTGTATGAGGTCAAACTGGATCTGCAGGCGGCGAAGATACCGGTGGACGAACCCTTCGGGCTGGATATCCAGTTGAACAACGACGTTGACGGTGGTGAGCGGGATGCAAAGTGGGCCTGGCACAATGACTCGGGGGAGGACGATACCTGGCGGTTCCCCGTTCGCATGGGAACGGCTCGCCTTGAACCCGTACCGTAGGCAACGACAGGGGAGGGGCAAGGGAGAGATGGGCGGCGTTTGTCGTCTTCCTTGAAGCCCGCAGGAGTACCCGCCGGGGTTCTGGCTGCTTATGCAAGTCTGGCCTTTCCACTGGCTGCAGCTTTCATCGCGCTACAGGTCATCATTCCGACCTTCTATGCCGAATCCACGGCGCTGAGTCTCAGTGCCATCGGCGGTCTGCTGCTGCTTGCCCGGCTGGCAGATACCGTCACCGATCCACTCGTCGGTTACTGGTCCGATCGTAGCAACAGCCGCTTTGGCCGTCGCAAGGTATTCGTGATGGCTGCGGCGCCATTCATTGCATTATCGGTCTGGTTCCTGTTCATGCCGCCCGCCGATGCATCAGGCCTGTACCTGCTGGGCTGGACGGTCGCCATTTATGTAGCAGGCACGTTGTCCATCGTACCGACCAGTGCCTGGGCGGCAGAACTGTCCGACGATTACAATCAGCGTAGTGTCATCGCAGGCTCGCGCGTCGCGTTCGGACTGTCCGGCACGTTGGTGGCCTTGTTGATCGTCGCCCTGTTCAGTGCCGAGGACTCGCAGAATCTGGGTGGGGCTCTGCAGGCGATTACCTGGTTGGTCGTGATCTCCCTGTTGGTCACGACCTTGTGGTCAGCCTGGCGAGTGCCGGATGTGGCGCAGACCCAACTACCGGGCCAGTCGCTCCAGGCTGCCTGGCAATTGATGCTCAGCCACAATCCCTTTCGGCAACTGCTGCTGAGCTTTCTGCTCAATGCGGTTGGCAATGCCATCCCGGCAACCCTGTTTCTGTTGTATGTCACGCACGTGCTGGCGGTGCCGGCGCAGGCAGGAGTCTTCCTGTTTCTGTATTTCGTGGCGGCGGCCGTCGCCGTGCCGTTCTGGCTGGCAGTCTCGAAACGTCTCGGCAAGCATCGCACCTGGTCCATCGCGATGGTGCTGGCCTGCCTGTTCTTCGTCTGGACCCCGTTTCTCGATGCTTCCAGTGTTATCTGGTTCTACGTCATCGTGGTAGCCACCGGGTTCACCACCGGCGCTGACTTGTCTTTGCCCAGTGCCATCAATGCCGATGTCATCGAATGGGATGCTCTGGAAAACGGCTATCGTCGACCGGGCCTGTTCTTTGCCCTGTGGGGTACCGCGTCGAAGTTGTCCTATGCACTGGCCATCGGTATCGCCTTTCCCCTGCTGGATCTGGCAGGGTTCAGTGCCAAACTGGTTAATGCCGAAGGACCCCTGTTGTGGCTGGCGATTCTCTACGGCGCGCCTTGCATCCTGTTCAAACTCGCTGCAATTGCCAGCCTGCGCGACTATCCGATCACCGAAGCGGTGCACCGGGATATTCGACGCCAGCTGGATGAGCGGGCGGCAGCTAGCGGGGCGATCTAAAACCAAGGTGATGCTCGGAGTCTGCGTGCGCCCGTCCGACAGGGCGACCCGACGAAGGCGCACTGGCGTGCGACGAGGAGAGGCAACGCAGGCGGTCGGGCAAGCCCGGCGATACCGCGTCGCCGGTCTACTGCAGTGACTGCTCCGAGTCTTCGCTGGCCGCGAACAGATCCATGATGTCTTCGGCGGTCAGGTTCTGCAGGGCGCCACCTTCGCTGTCGTTGATGGTCTGATCGGCCAGCAGTTTCTTGTGCTGCTGCATGGCCATGATCTTCTCTTCCACCGTATTGCTGGCCACCAGCTTGTAGATGAACACCGGCTTGGTCTGGCCGATTCGATGCGCCCGGTCACTGGCCTGGTTCTCGACGGCCGGATTCCACCAGGGATCGTAGTGGATGACGGTATCGGCGGCCGTCAGGTTCAGACCCGTGCCACCCGCCTTGAGGCTGATCAGGAACAGAGGTACCTCGCCATGCTGGAAGGAGTCGATGACTTCATCGCGCTTGCGGGTACGGCCGGTAAGCTTGGCGTAGCGGATATTGCGCTTGTCCAGCTCCGCTTCGATAATGCCCAGCATTTCGGTGAACTGTGAGAACAGCAGGATCTTCTTGCCCTCATCGATCAGCTCTTCGAGCATCGACATCAGCAGTTCGGTCTTGGCCGACTCCTGAATGCCACGCGCGCTGTCCAGTTTCACCAGCGCCGGGTGACAGCAGGTCTGTCGCAGCTTGAGCAGGGCGTCGAGCATCTCGATATGGCTGCGGGCCAGACCACGCTCGGCCAGCAGGGCGCGAACTCGCTGTTCCATGCTGACGCGAATGCTCTCGTACAGGCGAGCCTGACGCGGTTCGAGGGTGACTTCGCGAATGATCTCGGTCTTCGGTGGCAGCTCGGTGGCGACCTGTTCCTTGCGTCGTCGCAGCAGGAAAGGGCGTATCAGAGCGCCGAGGCGTTGCTGTCTTTCCGTGCTGCCGTGATTCTCGATAGGCGTGCGGAAATAGCGATTGAAGTGTTTGCGCGTCCCCAGAAAACCGGGCATCAGGAAGTCGAACTGCGACCAGAGTTCACCCAGATGGTTTTCCAGAGGTGTACCCGTGAGGCAGATACGGCGTTCGATGGTCAGTGTCTTCAGAGCCTGCGTTACCTTGGCCGTCGGGTTCTTGATGGCCTGGGCTTCGTCGAGTACCACGCAACCGAAGTTCTGATCGGACAGCAGTTCGATGTCACGTGTTACCAGCGCGTAGCTGGTGATGACGATTTCCACCGGATTGGCGACCAGATCATCGAGTTTGCGACCCGTACCGTGCCAGATCAGGGTTTTCAGATTGGGCGTGAACTTGGCCGCTTCTCGCTGCCAGTTACCCAACAGACTGGTGGGTGCGACGATCAGAGTGGGTTGCGTCAGACGCCCCATGTCGCGTTCCTGCTGCAGATGACCCAGCGTCTGCACGGTCTTGCCCAGTCCCATGTCATCGGCAAGGATGCCGTTGAAACCGTATTCGGCCAGAAATCCCAGCCATGCCATGCCGTCAAGCTGATAGGGCCGCAGGGTGGCATGCACGTTCTTCGGCGCACTGGTGGACTGGATGCCCTGGAAGTTGCGCAGGCGTTCGGCCAGATCGAAGATGTGTTCGGCCTTGTCCCAGGCAACGGTGACGCCCTGCTTTTTCCAGTGGCTCTCCAGCGTGTCCAGCGTGGCGGCGCGTTGCCGCGGCATACGCAGGTAGTCCTTGCCGGTAGGGTCGTCGTACAGTTCCATCAGGGTTTCAGCGACCGGTGCGAAGAGATCCGGCGATACTTCCAGCCACTGACCGTCTTCGGCCTGCAGCAGGATCGAGCTGTCGCGCGAGTCACCCTGCAACCAGTCGATGACCAGTGGCAGCAAGTCGAACTGTTGATCGCCATGGCGAAGCTTCAGCGCCATGTCGAACCAGTTGGAGGTGGTCTCGCTGACTGTCGCCTCTATCTGGGTGACCGACTGGAAGCTCAGGTCGAAAGGTTCGCGTACCTGTACCGTCCAGCCACGATTGTTCAGTTCGGGGCGCTCATCGAGCAGGTCCCGCCAGTTGCGGGCAATGCGCTGGACATCCAGTGCACGAGGCTTGCGATCGGCGCGCGAGAAGAATTCTGCATCGCTGTTCTGCGCGGATTCGAATTCCGGAAACTGTTTGCCGAAATCGACCGAATAACGAATCTCTGCCGCCAGATCGCGCTTGAGTACCAGTGGCTTGCCATCGGGCGTCTTGCCTTCGAGCGTGGCGTCAGCCTCCATACCATCAAACGGCAGCAGATAGTCGGCATAGCGGAACTTGATGGAGGCGTAGAAATCGCGAATATCCGGGCTTTCGTCACGTGATTGCAGCACCAGCACGGGTAACGGTGCTTCGGTGATGCGCACGAAGTTCGGTGGCTTGGGCAGCGGTAGAGTGCTCTCAGGCAGGCGCGATGCAAGATAGTTGCTGACGGCCTGGGCGTGAGCCTCGGGCAAGGGTGGTGCTTCGTCGAACTGTGTCAGCAGCGACACCGGTGGTGCGTTCTCCAGCAGACCGGCAGTCGCATTGCCGATGTCGAGATACCAGGGTGGGTCGGTAGGGACCAGAGTCCAGTCATCGACGCCGTCAATGCGGGTCGTGAGTGAAAAGCAGTCCTTGTCATCCAGCTCCCAGTCGAAGTTCAGGACCCGGGTCGGGCTGCGGGTCAGGGCGTGTTCACGCTCAGAACCCCAGAAGCAGCGACCACAGTCGATGAGTTTGTTCATCAGCAGATGGCCGATGTCGCCTTCGACGGTCAGCTCACGATAGGAAAAGTCACTCTGTCGGCCGATGGCCAGTTCCAGAATGGCACGGTCACTGTGCAGCACCCAGTCCGGGTGGTAGTAGTGACCGTTGTATCTATAAGGTGACTCCTTGCCGTAGCCGCCACGTTTGAGCAGGCGGCTCTGCAGAATCTGCAAGGTAATGCCATTCTGGTTCTGAGTCAGCGCGGTGTTATCCAGCTGATAGAACAGCAGGGGTTCACCCGGCTCATGGTGTTCGTGCAACGGCGCGGTCTTGCGTCCCTGTTCGACCAGCTTCTGCAGCCAGCGATTGACGGCGCGCAGCGCCTGGTCATCGGGGGTCGGGGTGGCTGTCTGTTTTTCTATCCAGCTGAGCAGGGTAGCTGCCACATGCTTGCAATTGTAGCGCGCAGGGCAGGAGCACTCCCCGTCGAAGCGGTGAGGGGCAATGGTGATGCGGGCGTGGTAAGGCTCTGACTGACTGCCTTGGACGGTACCGGCCAGCACGCTACCTTCTGCAAGCCATTCAAGCTCTTGCACGGCGCCACTGGCCTTGTATACCTGACCACGGGACGTTGCCACAGAACCACAGAGTTCGATGACATCGTCGAAATTTAGTACACGGGGCTGATTGTTCACTGGAGGATTGTACCCGCTACGGGCAATTGGTTTATGCTCTGGCGGCAACTTTTGGAGGAGATCGTGATGAAAATAGTGAATAAGTGCCGTGCCTTGCCCTTGGGCGCTGCCGTTGTCTATGCAAGCTTCGCAGCAACTTCGGCGATTGCCTCCGAACCCGACAGCTGTAACACCGTACGATTCTCCGACGTCGGCTGGACGGATATTACCGCAACCACAGCGCTGACAACCACCGTCCTGCAGGCTATCGGCTACGAGACCGAGACGCAGGTACTGAGTGTGCCGGTGACTTACACCTCGATGAAAAATGGCGATATCGATGTGTTTCTCGGTAACTGGATGCCGACGATGGAAGCCGATCTGGCGCCATATCGCGAAGACGGCTCCGTGGACGTGGTCCGTACCAATCTGGAAGGCGCCAAATACACGCTGGCCGTCAATGCAGCGGCAGCAGCGCTGGGCATCGGCAATTTTGCCGACATCGCCGCCCATGCCGATGAACTGGACGAGAGCATCTACGGAATCGAATCCGGTAACGACGGTAATCGCCTGATTCAGGACATGATCGATGGTGATGCCTTCGGCCTGAAGGATTTCAAGGTCGTGGAATCCAGTGAGCCCGGCATGCTGTCGCAGGTGGCTCGTGCCAACAAACGTGACGAGCCGATCGTCTTCCTGGGTTGGGAGCCGCATCCGATGAATGCCAACTTCGAGCTGACCTATCTGGAAGGCGGCGATGATTACTTCGGCCCGAACCTGGGTGGAGCCACCGTCGATACCAATACACGCGCCGGATACATCGAAGAATGTGCCAATGTCGGCCAGTTGCTGCAGAACCTGTCGTTCACGCTCGCCATGGAAAATGAAGTCATGGGCGCCATTCTCGACGAGGGTGAAGAACCAGCTGATGCTGCCAAGGCCTGGCTGACTGCCAACCCCGAAGCACTGGATGCCTGGCTGGAAGGTGTGACGACTGCCGATGGCGCAGCTGCTCTGGATGCTGCCCGCGCAGCACTGGCAGAGTAAGGGTATCGTCTGAACCGTGGAGTGGCTGACAGATACGAAGATTCCGATCGGCAAGCTGATTGCGAGCTTCGTCGATTTTCTCAATGATCATGCCGCTGGCTTCTTTGATGCCATTGCAGATTCTCTGGAATGGCTCATCGAAGGCTCGACAGACTTGCTGCTGGCCGTGCCGGCGCTGCTGCTGATTGCGGTCATCACCGCGCTGGCCTGGTGGCTTCACCGCCGCCGTGGCCTGACAGCGTTCACGGCCTTGTCCCTGCTGCTGATCATCAATCTGGGTCTGTGGGAAGAAACCGTGCAGACCCTGGTGCTGGTGTTGTATGCCACCCTGTTCTGCATGCTCATCGGTGTGCCTCTGGGTATCCATGCGGCGCACCATCCACGCCTGAACGCCATGTTGCGGCCGGTGCTGGATCTGATGCAGACGATCCCGACCTTCGTCTATCTGATACCCACGCTGATCCTGTTCGGGCTCGGCGTGGTACCGGGTCTGATATCCACCATCGTGTTCGCGCTGGCGGCACCGGTACGACTGACCAGTCTGGGTATTTCCGAAGTGCCCAAGAGCCTGCTGGAGGCGGGGGAGTCGTTCGGCTGTACTCGCATGCAGCAGCTATGGCGAATCGAACTGCCCCATGCCATGCCCACGATTCTGGCAGGGCTGACCCAGTGCATCATGCTGTCCTTGTCCATGGTGGTGATTGCGGCACTGGTAGGTGCCGATGGTCTGGGCAAACCTGTTGTCAGAGCGCTCAATACCGTCAACATCGAAAAAGGCTTTGAAGCCGGACTTGCCATCGTTATCGTGGCCATCCTGCTGGATCGTCTGTGCCGGCAACGTCAAAAATCATGAATCCATCCAGTGATATCGCTGTCAGCATGCAGCACGTCGATGTACTGTTCGGCACCGCTCGACAACAGAAAGAGGCGCTGCAGCTGCTGGACGCAGGGCAGAGTCGTGAGGAAATCCTGGAGCAAAGTGGTGCGGTTCTGGGTGTGGCCGATGCCTCCCTGGATGTACCGGCGGGTTCCATCTCGGTCCTGATGGGCTTGTCCGGTTCCGGCAAATCGTCGTTGCTGCGCTGTATCAACGGGCTCAATACCGTGACACGTGGCACGCTGGAAGTCACGACTCGCGCAGGTGTCGTCAATGTCTCCACCTGTACGGGCAAATCCCTGCGAACGCTGCGGCGCAACAGTCTGGCAATGGTGTTCCAGCAGTTTGCGCTATTGCCCTGGGCCACGGTCCGGGAGAACATCGGCTTCGGATTGTCTGTGCGCGGGGAATCGCGTCAGGACATCGAGCGTAGTGTAGATCAGCAGCTGGAACTGGTCGGGCTGGAAGCCTGGGCCGACAAGCCGATTCATACACTCTCCGGCGGCATGCAGCAGCGCGTCGGTCTGGCACGTGCGTTTGCCACCGATGCCGATATTCTGCTGATGGATGAACCCTTCTCGGCGCTGGATCCGCTGATCAGGGAGCATTTGCAGGATGAGCTGCTGGAATTGCAGAGTCGTCTGAAGAAGACCATCGTGTTCGTCAGCCACGATCTGGACGAGGCGCTGAAGCTGGGTAATCAGATCAGCATCATGGATGGGGGACGCATCATTCAGACCGGCACTGCCGATGACATCGTATTCTCCCCCGAGAACGATTATGTCAGTCGTTTCGTGGCCAACATCAATCCCTTGTCGGTACTCAGTGCGCTGGCTGTCATGCAGCCGCTGCAACAGGAGGGTAATTACTACCGGCACCCGGAGTCCGATCTGCTCATCCACTGGAAGAGTGGCAGTGCGCCGGAGCTTACATTGCTCGATGAAGCGATGATGCTGCAGGTACATGAAGCTGGCAGCAACACGGTGGAGAGCCCTTCAGGAGCTCAGGGAGAGCCCGTGATATTCAGTGTGAGCCCTGACACCCCCGTCAAGGAATTGCTGCCGTTGGCAGCCAGCAGCACTCGCCCGATTCTGGTGCAAAGTGGCGATGGCACTCCCTGTGGTCTGATTCGTAATCGGGATCTTTTCACTGCACTGCAAAGAAGCTGATTCTGTGACCGGGTTATCGCCAGCTAACCCGTTTCTTTATTTTTGGTAACCAAGCTGAGCTAACCTCGGCACCCTTGCGGTCGTTACCTCTGTCAAGCCTTTCAGACAGAGACGTAACATGAAGCAGACACTTATCCGATTCAGCGCGTTGGCTATCATGGCCGCGTCCCTGAGTGCATGCGGCAGCAAAGCCCCCAAGCCCATCTCCGAACTCGCCCTGGCAGATTCTGCCCTGCAGAGCGCGGAAACCTCTGGCGCACGTGAATATGCGCCCATCGAATTGCGGGTGGCACGGGAGAAGAAAGCCGCTGCCGATACCGCCATGGCCAAGAAGAAATACGATCGGGCCCAGCGCCTGACCGAACAGGCTCGTGCCGATGCCGAGTTGGCCCGTGCCACGGCCGAAGCCGAGAAGTCACGACTGGCCCTGCAGGAAGCGCAGGACAATATCAAGATGATTCGCGATGAAGCGACTCGTACCTCTACCGGAGCCGCCAAGTGATGATTACTCGAACTCTGCGTCCTGCCCTGTCAGCCTCACTGGTATCGATTGCCCTGGTGGCCTGCGGCAGCGCGCCCAAACAGAATGATGTACTCGAACAAGCCCGTCAGGCCTATCAGGAGGCGTCCCAGGATGTCACTCTGGTCAAGCATGCTCCGGAAGAACTGGATCTGGCGCGTGATGCTCTGAATGTCGCAGACACTCGCTGGCGCAAGGATGAAGACTCGGCCAGTGTCGAGCACTACTCCTACCTGACTACACAGCGAGTGCGTATCGCACAGATGATCGCCAAGAGCAACGAGACTGATCGTGAGCTCGAGGACATGGCTCTGGCGCGTCGCAGTATCACACTGGATCTGCGTGAGGCCGAGTTGTTGAAGGCTCGTCAGGAAGCTGGTGAGTTGCAGCGACAGATGGCTGCCTTGCAGGCGGAAAAGACCGAGCGCGGCATGGTTCTGACTCTGGGCGATGTGCTGTTCGACATCAGCGAAGCCACGCTGGCTCCCGGTGCCGCACGCAATATCGGCAAGATTGCCTCCTTCATGCGTGAATTTCCGGAACGTCAGGCCGTGATCGAAGGCCACACCGACAGCATGGGCGATGATGACTACAACCTCGACCTGTCACGTTCACGCGCCTTTGCCGTACGCCAGGCCTTGATCGAGCAAGGTATTTCTCCCTCGCGCATATCCACCCAGGGTTTTGGTGAATCGCTGCCGGTTGCCAGCAATGCAACGCCTTCCGGACGTCAGGAAAACCGTCGGGTGGAGATCATCTTCCCGGACGTACCCACTCAGATCAGTGAGTACGAAGAGTAATTGCAGGAAAGCTTTTCGGACAAACGATACGTGCGGCTTATTGCCGCACGTATTCCGAGGCACTGCCGTCTTCGCCAACCATGACGAGACGATCGGCAGACACCTCGTAGAGATTGGCAGAGCCTGAGATATTCTGGCGACTGCCAATCATCTTGGTCATCATGGAGGCCATGGCGTTGCCACCCGTGGATGTCATCTTGATGTCCTTGTGGACGACCGTGTCACCATCCAGTGACCAGGTTCCACGAAACTGGAAACGGGTGTCGCCCAGCATGGCGGCAGACTGTCCCTGGGGGATGGTCTCACCCAGAACGGTACCATCGGCCATGTATTCGATGGTTGTCTCTTGAGGCTCCGCATCCGGGTACGGATTGAGTTGGGTTACACGCCAGGATCCGACCAGCTGGGAAGCTTCAGC
This sequence comes from uncultured Granulosicoccus sp., assembly GCA_965367215.1. Lineage (GTDB taxonomy): Bacteria > Pseudomonadota > Gammaproteobacteria > Granulosicoccales > Granulosicoccaceae > Granulosicoccus. The sequence goes on along the minus strand of CBDUIJ010000131.1, from coordinate 4,479 downwards.
CGTGCTGACGGAATCGGCACCGGTGTATTCCGGCAGAACCGGCGGGCTCATACTGGCGCAACCACTGATTGCCAGAGTGGCTGCAAGCAGGCCAGTCTTGATGAAAGTTGATTTCATGCTCGTTTCCTCGTTGAATGTCGCGAGGCTAGCACGACGCCTGAGACGGCTTCAACTACCCAAATCGGGCATTGCACCCAGAAACTGATTGATGGCGGCGGCGACCGGTTCCGGTGTGTCCATGTGCAAATGATGGTGACCGGGCAGGCTGACGCTCTCGTGATTGTTCAGACAATCCAGCCGTGCCTGCGTTTCCGGGCGATTTGCCAGAAAACCGTCATCCGCCACCACCGTCAGCGTCTTGCAAGTGATGGCACCCAACAGCGCTCTCACCTGATCTTCCGTCAGGTATTGGGGAGAGGCGAAGCGCCAGCGTGGATCGAAGCGCCAGCGGTAACCTTCTTCGGATCGGCTCAGTTGTCGATCGATGATGAGACGGGCTGATGAAGTTGCCATTTTGGCCGCTTTCAGACGAGCATTGATCGCATCCTCCTTGCTGGCGAACAGTCGTGACTCGAAGCGTGCCGAATGTTGCCTGTTCTGCAATGCCTTGGCCATGCGCGCTGGCAGTTCATCGGCTGACTCGCTCAGCGGACCACTCGATTCGATCATCGTCAGGCTCTGCACGGAATCGGGGCTGGCTACCGTCAGCATGGGTGCGATGCTGCCGCCCAGTGAGTGTCCGACGAGATGGCAGTCAGACCAGCCAAGCGCATCGATGACGCGGGTCACCTGATAATAGAGTTCGTGCATCGTATAGCCCTGTGGCAGGGCATCACTGTAACCGTGGCCTGGCAGGTCGATGGCAACCAGGTCGAACGCCGGCAGGAACGGCATCATCGGTACGAAGCTGTTGGCGTTGTCAAGCCAGCCATGCAGACACAGCAATCGGGGCGGATTGTCGATGGACTGATCACGCTGACGAATGCCCGTGACAGTCAGACCATCAATGGTGAGCGAGATGGATTCCAGTCGAGGTCTCATGAGTCCGCTTCAACAACATCGTTGAATGAGTATTCGTACCACATGACTTCCGGATCATCCGGGTTGTATTTGCTGACAAAACCCAGGGATTGCATGAGGCGTTGCATAGGGCGATTGGAACGCAGTACATCGCCGTGCAGGGTGTGCAATCCCTGTGCAGCGGCGTGCTCCATCAACAGTCGCATCAGGGCAGAGGCCAGACCACAGCCCTTCCAGTCTTCGCTGATGGAAATGCCGAAGTCACCGCTCAAGCGATCATTGCTCATCATGTAGCGGCAGGCACCCACAACCTTGTCGTTCTCGTCGGTAGCCGCAAACGCCATCTGCCGATCGTAATCGAGCTTGGTGAACTGGGCTGCCATGAACGGCGAGAGTTCATTGATGGTATGCATGAAGCGAAAGTAACGCGACTCCGGCGACATGTGACGCACCAGCGACTGAATCGATTCCGCATCTTCAGGCCGGATGGGGCGCAGTTGTACTTTGATATCGTTCTTCAGGCTGACATCGCGTACCCATTGCCAGGGGTAGGGGTGAATCGCCAGATGGCCATAGCGTTTTTTGACCTTGGAACGCTCGAGTACCACCTGTATGTCCATGGCAAAGGCCCCCGACTCACTGACGACCAGTGGGTTGATGTCCACGGAAAAGACATCCGGCAGTTCACAGGCCAGCTCGGATAACTGGCGCAATACGTGAGCAACGGGTTTGGTACTGATGGCCTTGCTGTGCCTGAAGGCTCCCATGTAGGTCTGAACTTCCCGGCATTTGAGCAGTTCATCGATCAGAAAGCGGTTGAGCGGGGGCAGTTGCACGGCCCGTTGATTGACCAGTGCTGTCAGGTCGCCGCCGACACCAATCGAGATGACCGGGCCGAAGCTGGGGTCGCGCGAAATCGAAATGGCCAGATGCCGGGCGTTTTCCGGTGCATGCATGGGTTCGAGAAGAACGCCACGGAACTCCGCCTCGGGTCGGCGCTCACGCAAACGTGATTCGATCTTGGTCCAGGCATCGCGCACTTCCTGTTCGTAGCGAATGTCCAGCTGTGTGTGAACGATTGCAGCCTTGTAGCTGATATTGGGCGACACGAGCTTCATGGCCACCGGAAAACCGATACGAATGGCTGCTGCGACGGCTTCGTCGGGCGTTTCTGCGCGTTGCGCGGGCAGCACGGGAATATCCAGATACTTCATCAGGGCGCGTGTTTTCTGCGGGCCCAGCACGCGTTGGCCGGCGGCCACTTCCGACTCGATCAGTTTGCGGGCCGGAGGCAGCAGGGCACGGGTCTTGCGCGACGCCGGGTTCGGCAATTGCAGCAACTGTTGCTGTGAGATCAGATAACGGTGCAGGAAGTCGAAGCCGTCGATGGCGCCTTCGGGCGTGCGGAAGGTGGGAACGCCGGCATTGCCGAGCAAGTCTCTGGATTCCTGCACACTGGCGTCTCCCATCCAGCAGGCCAGCAGTGGCTTCTTGCCCGGGCGCACCTGTTTGATGGCCTCGGCAACGGCCTTGGGATCATTGCGCCAGTCCGGGACAAAGAAGACCAGCACGGCATCGATGTCATCCATGGCGCGCAGGATTTCAATGGTGGCCAGGTAGTGCTCGATCAGTTTTTCATGGCTGCGCAGCACTACCGGATTGGAGCCGCTACAACGTCCATCCAGCGCCTTTGTCAGTTCTTTCTGCGTGGCCTTGTCCATCAGCGGTACGTCGAAATTCTTCAGGCCCATGCGATCCAGGGCAATCATGGCCGGCGCGGACGCATTGCTGACGATGCCCAGTCGCTTGCCCTTTACACGAATGCCGGTCCCCAGCGTGCGGGCTGCGGCAAACAGGTTGTGAAAGGTGCGGATGCGTACAACACCTGCGCGGTTGAGTGCGGCCTGAAAGGTACTTTCGAATGAATAGACCTCGCCCGTGCGCGTCAGGGCGTCGCAATAGGCAACCCCTTCATGCGCCGAGCGCATCAGCACGACAGGCTTCAGGCGAGCCGTGGCGCTCAGGGCACTGAGAAAACTGCGACTGGTGGGCAGGCGTTCTATGTAGACGATGATGGCCTTGGTCTGCCAGTCTTCGGCCAGCAGATCCAGCATGTCGGACAGCGAGATATCGGTCTCCTCGCCAGTGGAGAGCAGGGCGGAAAAACCGACACCGCTGGTTTCTGCCCAGTCGAGCATGGCAGAGCCCAGAGCCGCTGATTGGGTCAGGATGGCCAGTGAGCCCTTTTCGATGCGGTTGCGACTGTAGGTGGCATTGAGCCCGATGGGGGGGCGAATGAGTCCGGCGCACCAGGGGCCCATGATGCGTATGTTCAGGCGCTGGGCGTAGCGATGCATGGCGGCGCTGTCTTCCACGCCTGACATGATGATGGCCACGCGAATGCCCTTGCGGGAGCACTGCACCAGAGCACGACGCAACAAGCGTGGTGGCGTCAGAATCAGTGCCAGGTCGGGAGTTTCGTCGAGCACGGTAACCGAGCGGTGGCAGGTGAGTCCCAGAATTTCCTTGTAGCGCGGATTGACCAGAAAAAGCTTGCCGGTATAGCTGCCCTGGACAATATTCTGGGTCAGTTTGAAGCCCGGAGATTCTTCGCGCCCGCTGGCGCCGATGACCACGATGGAAGTGGGATTGAGAATCTTGTCAAGGTGTAGTGTCGACATCTCTTGATAATACCCCAGGGAGGATCAATTAAACATGTGTGCATCGCCGGCATGGGTGTTATCCGTGGGGAGACAGGTGCATACTGTAATCGTCACCACAGACTGCACGAATGCATGGAGGAGCAATGTCCACAGCCTTGATCTCGCATACCGATTGTGTGCTTCACGAAATCAGCCCGGATCACCCGGAAAGTCCGCAACGCGTTGATGCCATTGCCGATCAGCTGAAGAAGCAGGACGTTTATGATTACCTGATGCACGCCGACGCACCGAAAGCGACATGGGAACAACTGTTGCTCGGACACAGCGAGGCCTACGTCGATCTGATCCACCGCAAGGCGCCCAGCAGCGGTTCGATCGATCTTGACGACGATACCTCCATGAACGTGCATACGCTGGACGCTGGTCTGCGAGCCGCCGGAGGTGGCATCCATGCGGTAGATCAGGTCATGAGTGGCACGGTCAACAATGCCTTCTGCCTGACGCGCCCACCGGGTCACCATGCAGAACGCATCCAGGCCATGGGCTTCTGCATCTTCGGCAATATCGCCATTGCCGCCCGACATGCCATTCGCAAGTACGGTCTGGAACGTGTCGCTATCGTCGACTTCGACGTCCATCACGGCAATGGCACCGAGGACATCGTGGACGGTGATCCCAACATCCTGTTCTGCTCATCGTTCCAGTACCCGTTCTATCCCGGTGGTTATCGCGACAACGTCGAGAATCAGCGTGTCAATACACCGTTGAAGTCTGGCTGCAATAGTGCGGATTTCAG
>CBDUIJ010000130.1:0-14463 GCA_965367215.1 uncultured Granulosicoccus sp. | reverse complement strand
GCCAGCACGCTACACAGGCGATCGATCGCACGGCGCACTTCCGGCAGATGCCGATCATCCTGATGCGTGACGATCCACTGATCGTGAGAAAGCTCGGCGATGGTGCCACCCTTGCGCTGAAGCCCCTCCTCCCTGTCACCAATGAATGTCGGCAACAGGGCGATACCGACACCTGCCAGAGCCAGGTCGAGACTGTTGCGTGGTGTAGTGACTTCACAGGCGGCATCATGATCAACCATCTTCTTCAACCAGCGGGCTGATGGCGTATCGGCAATCACGCTGATCCAGCGTTCCGGCGCTCCAGCGACGGCATAGGGCGCAAAATCGACACGCTGCAGCTTGCGAGTCACCAGGTGATCATCGGTCGGCCGCTGGTTCCGGAAACCGATGGTCACCTCACGTCGGGGGATATTCAGGATCTCCTCGGCCTGCACAAAACGCAATTTGAGATCAGGCGGGCTTCCGGCAAGGGCTTCGTGATTGCGCAATAGAAGCAAGGTCGTCCACGTTCCAGCAGACACCTTGACCAGCGGCTGTTGTGTATCCGCAGGCCTTGCGGTCAGCGTGCCGATGCGGCTCTCGATATCACTCAGCTGCTGCAGGAGCTCCCGGGCATCCGCCGTCAGTTCGTAACCCCGATCGTGACGAATGAACAGCTCCCTGCCCATGGCCCGCTCCAGTTGCAGCATGCGCCGGCCCAGCGTGGCGGGGCTGCTGCCGGTGACTCTGGCGGCCGGCGACAGACCCCCTTCACGGGCAACAGCCAGAAACAGATGCAGGTCGGACCACGCTACTGACGTTTCACTCATGAAAAGATCCTTTCATTTCATATCGTTTCGTTGCCTCCATTTAGCCTGTAGCCTGATCACAAATCAAGCAGACACAGGTCGTAAACCCCATGAATTCAGCCATCACATCATCGCTTGGCACCAAGGCTCTGGGCCGTGGAGGACCGCAGGTCTCGAACTTCGCTCTGGGAGCCATGACATTCGGCGCAGAAACCAGTGAGGCGGATGCCTTCAGTCAGCTGGATTTCTTCGTCGAGCACGGTGGGACCTTCATCGATACGGCGGATGTCTACAGCCAGGGTGTCTCTGAACAGATCATCGGCAAATGGGGGCGCCGGCGTGGTGGCCTCGACGATCTTGTCGTCGCCACCAAGGGACGCTTCGCACCGCCTGCCGGCAGTCATGGTGCGTCCCGTCGCAGCCTGGTCAGATCAGTGAATGCAAGCCTTGCACGACTGCAGATGGATGCCATCGATCTCTATTTCATCCATGGCTGGGATGATGACACCGATGTTGCAGATACGCTGGCAACACTGGGGGATCTGGTGACGGCGGGCAAGATTCATCATATAGCGTGGTCGAACCTGGCAGGCTGGCAACTGCAGAAAATCCTGTCAACCGCAGAAGCACACAGACTCCCTCTGCCGGTCGCACTGCAACCGCAATACAGCCTGCTGGAGAGAGGTATCGAACTTGAGGTTCTGCCTTGCTGCCTGAGTGCCGGCATTGCACTGACTCCCTGGTCACCATTGGGTGGCGGTTGGCTGACCGGCAAGTATGAGGCTCGGACACGGCCTACGGGCAATACCCGGCTGGGCGTCGACCCGAACCGCGGTGTCGAGGCCTGGGACTTGCGCAATACCGACAAGACCTGGGAGGTCCTGGCGGTGCTCGAGAAGATTGCGCAGCATCACGAGCGACCACCGGCTCACGTCGCCCTGGCCTGGCTGGCCTCGCGCCCTGCCGTCGCCTCCATCCTGCTGGGGGTGCGCACCCTGGATCAGCTACGCAACAACATGGCAGCTGCGGACCTGCAGCTCAGCAACGCAGAGCTTGCGCAACTGACCCGCGTCTCAGCCACCGGCCTGCCCGCCTACCCCTACCGCTTTCTCGAAGACTGGAGCAAGCTGACGGTGTGGAAGACGATGGGCACCGACTGACGCCGACCGCCCCTCAGGCCTGCCCCTGTCCTCAGCACAGGGGTGGACGTTTATCGATCACCCGTTTGGCCTTGCCCTCGGATCGTTCGATACTGCCGGGACCTGACAGCTCGATCGCCGCGCTCAAGCCGACCAGCGACTTGATCTTGTGCCCAAGCTCGGCACGAAGTCTGGCGGTAGTCGCCGCATCCTGCAACTGCCGCGTCTCGACGAAGACCGACAGCGTATCCATGCTTGCGTGACGCTCCACCAGCAACTGGTAATGCGGGGAGAGGGCATCGATTCCCAGCAGGATTTCTTCAACCTGGCTGGGGAACATGTTGACCCCGCGAATGATCAGCATGTCATCCGAGCGCCCCGTGATCTTGTCCATACGCCGCATGGAGCCGAAGCTGGGAGGCAGTATGCGGGTCAGATCACGTGTGCGATAACGGATCATCGGCAAGGCTTCACGGGTCAGCGTGCTGATGACCAGTTCGCCGTACTCCCCCTCAGGCAGTACTTCGCCGGTGTCCGGATCGATGATCTCCGGGTAGTAGTGATCCTCCCAGATGGTCGGTCCGTCCTTGGTTTCGATATATTCATTGGCTACCCCGGGACCGCCCACTTCCGACAGCCCGTAGATATCCAGTGCATCGATACCCAGCCGATTCTCGATCTCCAGACGCATGCTGTTGGTCCAGGGCTCGGCACCGAAAATACCGACCTTCAAAGACGTTTCACGCGGGTCCACGCCCTGACGTTCCATTTCATCGATGACATTCAGCATGTAGGACGGCGTGATCATGATGATGCTCGGTTTGAAATCCTGGATGAGCTGGATCTGTTTCGCCGTCTGCCCGCCACCCATCGGGATGACCGCACAACCGAGCCGCTCGGCCCCGTAATGAGCACCAAGGCCGCCGGTGAACAATCCATAACCGTAGGACACATGCAGCATGTCCTTGCGGGTGCCACCGCTGGCTCGAATGCAACGAGCGACCAGATTTGCCCAGTTGTCGATATCCTGGCGGGTATAGGTGACCACGGTTGGCTTGCCAGTGGTACCGCTGGAAGCATGGATCCTGACCACATCCTCCATGGGTACGGCCGTCAGGCCGAAGGGATAGTTGTCCCGCAAGTCGCTCTTGGTCGTGAACGGGAACTTCGAGATATCAGACAGTGACTTCAAGTCATCCGGCGTCACACCAAGAGCCTCGCATTTCAGGCGATAGGGGGCGACCTTGGTATAGGCGTGACGCACGCTTTGCTGCATGCGCTGAAGTTGTATGCTCTGCAGTTCATCGATACTGGCGGTCTCGATTGGTTCAAGACTGCTGACTGGCCTGTTGATCTTGATAGCGGCTCCCCTGCGCATTGATTGTTTCCGGAAGAGGCAACTATACACATCACCCAACCGCGTTTTCATCCGGGCCGGTATTCACAGATGAGCGCCTCAAGTGCGACCACCCTGTTCACTGCACTCCCGGCCCCGATTTGATGTTCGGGACAGGCCGCAAACTGTCTCTTGCTTATCGACCTGCCAGCTTGTAGGAACGACGGTAGGTCTGCTGGATGATCCAGGCATCATAGCTGGCCCGATGGCGCGATTCATTGTGCTCCGCGAGCACCTGCTGCTTGACCGCATCCCAACGCTCCACCTGCGCCTCGTTCATCAGCTGCTCGATGGGACTCAGCCGAAACTGCATGGCAACGCCTGCCGCCTGAAACAGTGTCGTCATCCACGGTTTGTCCACGACCCAGCCGTCGCAGTAGGTGGACCGGCCTGCCAGCAAATCGTTCAATGCCTCTGCCACCTCACGTACCGGTCGGCCATGTCGGTGCAGTGTCTCCCGGGAAATGCCGTGAATCGCTTCAGCCGAGGCCTCCCAGTGAGACCAGTCACTGGCAGGCTCGATCAACAGGCTGTGTCGTTGACCGGACGACATGGCCAGCCCGACCTCTATCGGGTAGCTGGCAACACCAAAGCCGGACGCTTCGATATCAATGATGATGGGAATCGTGCGAGGCATTGCGAGGATCAGGGTCAGCGGAGTTCCAGGGGCAAAGCCGTATTGCCAGACCAGCTTTCACACAAAAGCTGTGCCATGACACTGTATCGCTCATCATTGCATGGCGATACAGGCCATGGCCAGATGTCTACCTTGAATCAGCCTCCCTTCACGACCAGTTCATCGGGCCCGTAGGCAAAGCCCGTGATATTACGGTTACCCTGCTCGGTCATCACCAGAATATCGTGTTCACGGTAACCACCGGCACCGGGCAGATGATCGGGAATGGTAATCATCGGTTCCATCGACACCACCATGCCGGGTTGCAGCACGGTGTCACAATCTTCCCGCAGCTCCAGGCCCGCCTCACGGCCATAGTAATGACACAACACGCCAAAGGAATGGCCATAACCGAAGGAGCGGTACTGCAAGAGGTCTTCACTGGCATACAGCTCATTGAGTTCGCGGGCAATGTCCGAGCAACGATTGCCGGGGACCAGCAACTCCTTGCCACGATCATGCACGCGGCAATTGATCTCCCACAGGCGACGTGACTCGTCATCCACCTCTTCGGCAAACAGGGTGCGTTCCAGGGCCACGTAATAGCCTGCCACCATCGGAAAGCAGTTCAGCGACAGGATGTCTCCCCGCTCGATCTTGCGGCTGGTAACCGGGTTATGAGCACCATCGGTATTGAGCCCTGATTGAAACCAGGTCCAGGTATCAAGCAGCTCTGCCTCTGGCCAGCTTCTGGCAATCTCACGCACCATGGTGGCGGTGGAATGCAGAGCCACTTCGTGCTCGGGCGTGCCAACGCTTGCCGCTTCAACGCAGGCTGCGCCGCCGATATCGGCAATACGTGCCATTTCGGTGATGTGGGCGATTTCCTCGGCCGACTTGATCATGCGCAGTCGCATCGCTGCCGCGGCAATATCAACGAACTCGATGTGCGGAAAGAAGCCTTTCAGATCATTCAGGAAATCGATATTGACGTGATCGAACTCCAGACCCACTCGCCGTACCTGACCCAGTAGTTGTTTGACGGCCTGCAGATAGTTGTCACGACTCCAGTCGGTATAGGTGAGGTTCTTGCCGACGGTTCGACGCCAGGGCTGGCCCCCGTCGATGCCCGCACTGATACTGGTCACATCCTCATGTGTCATCACCAGACCATAACGACGGCCGAACTGGCAATACAGGAAATCGGCGTAGTAGTTGATGTTGTGATAGGAGCTGAACAGAACCGCATCGATACTCTGTTCACTCATGTGCTGGCGCATGCCCTGCACGCGCCGCTGCATTTCGCTGGCGGAGAAAGTGCCCTGGGCCTTGTCGCCGTTGCCGGTGTAATCCTGAAATCGCTCACGTTGCATGGTTTTTCAGCTCCTGATCCCGTTGTCTGTCAAGCCATGGAGAGTGCGCTCCAGCGGCGCTCTGTTCAACCGATCAATATTCATGCATGCTTTAGTTTTTCTCATGTCAGGATTATCTGCTCAGCCATGTCTCAACTCCCCCTGAATGCGCTGCGTGTATTCGAATCCGTTGTCCGGCATGGCAGCTTTCGGGCAGCGGCCGATGAGCTGTGTGTATCGCAGTCGGCCGTCAGTCACCAGATTCGTCATCTGGAGCAGTGGTTCGATGCGCCCTTGTTCGATCGTAGCGGCAGCAGACCGCGCGCGCTGCAGCGGGCCGAGGAGCTGGCAGACACGCTTCGACACTCGTTGGCAGAAATCCAGCACGCCTGTGAACGAGCCAGACCACGCAACAGCGGGTCGGCGGATCTGGTAATCGCCGCCATTCCTTCCGTGGCTGTCTGCTGGCTGATCCCTCAGTTATCGGACTTTCGGCAGCGTCACCCCGAGATTGCCACCCGCGTCATCTACGCGTTTCACGGCCAGGCACTGGATCTCAGCGATGTGGATTTTGCCTTTGTCTATGCCGATGGAAAACCAAACATACCCGGCACACAAGCCCATTACCTGCTGCCCGGTGCCAGTGTCCCGGTCTGCAGTCCGGCCATTGCCGCCACACTGAACGGGGAGAATCTGCTGAGCGCAAGCAACACGCTCGTCTTTCTACATGACTCGGATACTCAAGGCTGGCAAGCCTGGTTCCGCAGGGCCCATGACAGTGACCAGTCCTTGCCCGGACCGGTATTCGAGGATTTCAATCTGCTGCGTGCCGCTGTCCTGGCCGGCCAGGGCGTCGCCCTGTGTCCTCCGGCCATGTTGCAGGACGATCTGCACAGCGGTCGCCTGGTACAGCTATCCGATATCTCGGTGAAGAATTCCTGGAATTACTACCTGCTGGAGCATGTGGCAGCGGGTACGCACGCTACCTCCAACCCACTCGACAGCACTGGCGCAAATGCCCATGCACCCCGGGCTACCCGTCATTCGGAGGCGGCCGGTCTGTTCAAGCAGTGGTTGGCGGAGCTGACGACGGCAGCACCACAGCCTGATTGACACACTGCCTGACAGGGAAAACCTGATCGGGAAAAGCAGAACGGGGCCGCGCCGAACGCTTGATGCGCCCTGCGTTGCCCCGCTGTTTACAGCTGTCTGCCTCTTCCGTGAGGCTCAGCTTGTACTACGTCAGTCTCTGGAACCGCTGATGGTAGACATTGGCGATGCAACATCCATGTCCGGAGATTCTTCATCAGGCTCATGTGGAATGACGATGTTCAGCACAATGGCAATGATGGCTGACGGCAACAGTCCCGATGTCATGAGAACCTTGACCGTTGCGGGCAGGTGCTGCAAGGCGTCCGGCTCCAGCTGCAGACCCAGACCCACGGACAGAGCGATGGCAAAGATCACCATGCTGCGTCGATCCCAGACGACATCGGACAACATGCTGACACCGGCTGCGGCAACCATGCCGAACATCACGATGACACCACCGCCGAGAACCGCGATGGGCATGCTGGAGATGGCCGCGCCAAACTTCGGCACCAGGCCACAGAGAATCAGGAACAGACCGCCAATGGTCACGACATGGCGACTCATGACACCGGTCATGGAGATCAGGCCGACGTTCTGACTGAAGGAGGTGTTCGGCAAGGCACCGAACACACCGGACAACGCTGTACCAAAACCATCAGCCAGCGTACCACCGGTAATCTCCTTGTCAGTCGCTTCACGTCCGGCGCCACCCTTGGTGATACCGGAGATATCACCCACGGTCTCGATCGCCGATATGACGCCCATCAGACACATGCCGATGATGGCAGCAGCGTTGAATTCGATACCGAAGTGAAACGGATCCGGCGCCGAGAACCAGGAGGCTCTCGCCACATTGTCAAAGCTGACCATACCCATGGGAATGGCAGCCACATAACCGGCCAGCAAGCCCAGCAACACGGCGGATACCGACATCATGCCATTGGTGAAGAACTTCAGACCGAGGGTCACGACGATGACCAGCAGAGCCAGCCCCCAGTGATTCAGACCGCCGTATTCCGGCGTGCCGATGAGTGGTACGCCACCGGCGGCGTATTGAATGCCCACCTTGACCAGGGCCAGACCGATCATCAGTACGATCAAGCCTGTCACCAGCGGTGGCAACCAGTGTCGTATGCGACCGATGATGGTCCCCAGAAAGAAATGGAAGATGCCGCCGATGATAATGCCCCCCATGAGTGCAGCCATGCCGAACTGAATGGCGATGGGAATCATGATGGGGATGAAGGCGAAACTGGTGCCCTGCACCACTGGTAGTCGAGCACCCATGGGGCCCATGCCGATCGTCTGGATCAGCGTCGCCACACCGGCGAAGACCATCGACATCTGGATCATGTAGATCATGTCGGAGATATCGGCAGAACCGAATCCGAAGCCTGCCGCCCCAGCCACTATAATGGCAGGAGTGACATTACTGACAAACATCGCCAGCACATGCTGGATGCCCAGGGGTGTCCCCTTGACGATGCCCGGAAAGTAGTTCGGATCGCGCATCTGCGCGGCCGTCATGCCGGCTTGAGTACGTGCCATGTAGTGCTCCGATTTTTTGACCTGACTCGAATGTACACGAGCGAACCGTATATTGCACACATTTTTGCACACATTATTGTGAACATTATTCATGAATAATCTTGCAACATGATCCGCGACATCTGACGATGTCAGTTGAAGTACCTGGAGAGACATGAGCGATTCTGACGCTGCAAGGCTCGAGCGCGCAGCCAGCAATCTTCTTTCAATCGAACGGCAACAATGAGATACACAGTGAACGCAACAGCAGAACAAGCGCCCGTCTGGGCAGGTGTGGACTGGGGAACTTCCAATCTGCGGGTCTGGGTCATGGGAGCCGATGACAAGCCCCTGCACTCACTCGGTTCAAGCGCCGGCATGGGAACCTTGCAACCGGATCAGTTCGAACCGACTCTCATTGCTCTGCTGGAGCCCTGGCTGCAAGCAGGTCAGACACTCCCGGTCATCTGTTGTGGCATGGTCGGAGCTCGACAGGGCTGGAGCGATGCCGGCTATCTCTCGACACCCGTGGATGCCAACAGCCGCAGTCAGGCCCACGCGGTAACGACCCACGATGACCGCATCAGCGTTGCCATCCTGCCCGGCGTGAAGCAGGCATCCCCAGCCGATGTCATGCGTGGCGAAGAAACCCAGATTGCCGGTCTGCTACACCAGACGCCCACCTTCAACGGCACCGTCTGCCTGCCCGGTACGCATACCAAATGGGCACAACTGGAAAAGGCCTGCATCACACGATTCCAGACTTGCATGAGTGGCGAGATGTTCGCTCTGTTGTCCACCCAATCGGTACTGCGTCATTCCATGCAGGACACACAGTGGTCCGATAACGCTTTCAACCAGGGCGTTTCCGACATTCTTGCCGCGCCCGAAAGTCTGTCCAGTCAATTATTCGCCCTGCGTGCCGAGAACCTGATCAACGATGTTCCCGGATACGAATTGAAATCCAGGCTGTCCGGATTATTGTTGGGCGCCGAACTCGCTGCCACGAAAGCGTACTGGCAGGATAAACACGTTACCATTGTCGGAGATAACAGACTGGCCGGGCTCTATGCGCAGGCCCTGTCACAGGTCGAGGCTCGCGTTGCCGTGGCCGATGGGGACAGCTTGACACTGGCCGGTCTGATTGCCGCCTACCACACACAACAGGAGTCATGAGTACAGTGAACCGAAATCTGATAGCCATCTTGAGAGGTGTGACCCCTGCTGAAGTGGTTGATATAACGGCAGCGCTCATCGACGCCGGCATCACCTCCATCGAAGTCCCACTGAACTCTCCGGATGCCTTCAACAGCATCGAGATGCTGGTGAAGCAATTCGGGGATTCTGCCCTCATCGGTGCTGGAACCGTGCTGACGGTGAAGGATGTCGAGAATGTGGCTGCCGTCGGCGGCAAGCTGATCGTGTCACCAAACTGCAACCCCGAGGTCATCAAGGCAACCAAGGCTCACGCCATGTTTTCCTACCCCGGCGTCATGACGGCTACCGAGTGTTTTCTGGCTCTGGAAAGCGGCGCTGACGGCCTCAAGTTCTTCCCATCCTCACTGCTGGGCGCCGACGGTCTGGCCGCCTTGAAAGCGGTACTGCCGGCCAGCGCTGAAACCTATGCCGTCGGTGGTGTAGGCCCGGACAACTTTGCCCAGTGGATCAATGCCGGGGCCAGTGGCTTTGGTATCGGTACCGGCATCTACAAGCCCGGATTCAGTGTGGAGGATGTGGCCAGCCGCGCCAAGGCCATCGTGGCAGCCTACGATCAGTGCAAGAACGGCTAGCAATCAGATTGATGTCAGCTGACTCAGGTCAGCTGACATCGGCTGACACCTGCCCGCGGAATTGCGTTCGTCCGGTCGAGACCTTCTGTCTCGACCAGCAGCCTCTTGTTACCCGCTATTTTCCGTAGCGATTCTTGACGTACAACTCCGACGGCAGAACCTGACGTTCGTAATTGGAGTTGTAGACACGCTCGGGCAACTCGATAGGGTCGTGTGGCACGTCTTCATAGGGGACCTGCTCCAGCAGATGGCTGATGCAGTTGAGCCTGGCAACCTTCTTGTCATTGCCTTCCACGATGAACCAGGGGGCTTCAGGAATATTGGTTCGTTCGAATGCCTGCTCCTTGGCCTTGGTGTATTGCTCCCACTGTACGCGTGCCTGCAGATCCATCGGACTGAGCTTCCACTGCTTCAGCGGGTCATGGATACGCATGCTGAAACGGCGCTGCTGTTCTTCATCGGTAATGGAAAACCAGTACTTGATCAGTCGAACGCCGGAACGTACCAGCATGCGTTCGAATTCGGGAACATCCTGATAGAACTGTTCCACCTGTTCCGGTGTTGCGAAACCCATGACGTTCTCCACGCCCGAACGGTTGTACCAGGAGCGATCGAACAGCACGATTTCGCCACCGGACGGCAAATGCGGCACATAGCGCTGGAAATACCACTGGGATCTTTCGCGGTCGGTTGGCTTGTTCAAGGCCACCACTCTGGCAACACGCGGATTGAGGCGCTGGGTAATGCGCTTGATCGCCCCACCCTTGCCGGCAGAATCGCGCCCTTCGAAGATGATGGCAACCTTCTCGCCGCTGTGGACCACCCAGTCCTGGAGCTTGATCAGCTCTCGCTGCAGAATCAGCAGCTCCCGCAGATAGGTGGAGCGGGACAGCTGTGATGGCGGCGCCTCGGCGTAGATCTCCAGCAGCTCTTCAGGCATTTCAAGCCCGTCGAACAGCGGCGCGATATCTTCGTTGAGCAGCTCTTCCAATTCGTCCTCGAGCCACTCGGTTTCATTCAGTGCGTGCTGCTTTCTTGGATCAGTCATTGTCAGAGTACGTTTTTCATTCAATTTATCAAAATTCCGGCATACCGGAAACCGGCAAGCCGGAGTCGATTGCATGCACACGGCAGCATGCATCCGACACCGGCCAGCACTCAGGCTCGCAGCGCCTGTCCTCAGGACAGGAACCGCGTGACACAGGGGCTATGGACTGCCCCTCAAGGCATATCCATGCAGTTGGCGTAGAAGGTCGTGGTTGCCGGCCAGTCTGAAAACACACCGATGACACCGACGTCCTGCGCCAGCACATCGATGGTGGTCAGTATATCGCCATCGCTTTGCAGGGCATCCAGCGTGCTCTGGTAATAATAGGCACCACTGCCGTTGATCACTTCCTCGACGATGCGTCCTGAGCGGTCAGAAGACCAGGAGATCATGTCCAGACCGGCAGCCTTTGCATTGACGGCATACACGGAAGGCACGATCTGGTTGTTGTCATCGGTGCTCAGGAGCGTCGGCATGGGCGGTGCAATGATGTTCAGACCCGCCTGCTTGAGTGCGGCAAACTCTTCCTGAGTCGGTGGCGTGGCGGCCATGTCTGCCGGGTTGCGACCATCGAGCCAGACAGCCTGCTGGCCGAATGTCGGGAACTCGCGAATCCACAGGGCGGTGTCATCGATGTCGAAGGACTGTGGCCAGACATCCTCATACCAGATACCGGCATCCACGTATTCCTGAATGAACTTGCGGGCGTAGTTCGCCTGTGTCAGACCCGAATCGCCGAAGCCATCAGTCACTCCCTTGAGTTCCGGTGTGAACTGACCACCCAGCTCGTTGATCAGCTGGATGCTTTCCTTGTGGCTCAGCAATGTAGCGCCCGTGGCATAGAGGTCAGTTCGAAAGCTGGCGGTGCCACCCATGTATTCTTCGACAGTCGTTGCGGTACGGTTGGACGAATCCATCTTGCCCTTGAGCGACTTGAATTCCTCCAGGGTCAGGTCACTGGCACAGCAACGTGCTTCAGCCGCTTCGATCATCTCACCGTTTTCATCGTACTGCGCAGGCTTGAACGGAATCGAGCATTTCTCCGCCAGCGGTGTCGCCAGAATATTGGTGGTGGTATGCAGATCACACTGCGCATGCCGGCAGACCAGCTCGGCATCACTGGTGAACGTGACATCACATTCGATGATGCCCGCTCCCATACGGTGCGCTGCCAGATAGGCTTCCATGGTGTGCTCGGGGAATTGCAGCGAGGCGCCACGATGGGCAATCGAGAAATTGCGACGATCGTACTGTGTCTTGCTGACGGCGCATCCTTGCAGGGTATCTTTCAGCTCTCCCTCGGGCAACTGATCAACCAGGTAGAACGGACGCGGTCCCATATGGACCGGATCATATTGACTGGCGGAAGCTACGCTTGCGGCAACACTGGCGGCACTGGCAACGGCCAGTACAACACCGCTCATGAAAACGTTCATGTCATTCCTTCTCGGATGGTGGATGGATGTGCGGGAAATCAGAAGCGCACAGCATCGCAGCCACAGATGACGGAACAGTTACTTTGCCGGGATTTCCTCCCTCAGTCGCTGGCCATCCCTCCCAGCATCTGCGAGATGTTGCGGCACATCTGCATCAGAGCCTTGCGAGACTGCACCATGCCCGGATGCTCACCAGCGGTCAGCCGCTTGACGAAGGGGATGGTCACGGCGGCGATGATCTGGCCAGAGTGATCATGCACCGGTGCCGAGATATTGGTGATGCCCTCCACCACCATGGAGGTACATTCGCTATAACCGTTCTTGCTGGCGAATTCCCGATTCTGGGCAAACAGGCGTCGCAGTTTTGCCGGCTGCTCGGCCAGCTTCTCATTCAACAGAGCCAGCTCCTCCGACGACAGCTTGCACGTCAATACAGCTCCTGACGCAGTCTGAATCAATGGAATGCGCGCCCCCAGACGAACCGATGTCACATTGTTGCCCGGCGAGTCCACCTGGGCGATGACCAGTATGTCGGTATCGTGACGAATGGCCATATGCACGGATTGGTTGATCTCGCGCGCCAATGTCTGCATGGAGGCGGCAGCCACCGTGGACAGTCGTCGTATCGGCGGGTAGCGATGGGCAACCTCGAACAGCTTGGTGGTCAGGGAATAGCGCTCGCTATGCTCATCGAAGGCCACATAGCCGCGCTCTTCCAGAACCACCAGCATGCGAAATATCTCGCTGATGGATCGTTCCAGTGCGCGGGCAATATCGGCCTTCTTCTGCGCCTCGGCTTCGGAGGCCAGAAACTCGAGAATGTCCAGCCCCTTGGACAGGGCCGGTGCACTGTATTTGTCCGAGCGTTCCTGCTGGCGAGTCAAGACGGTAGCCCCGCTATGGGCGTGGCCGGGGAGGCGCTGCTGGTGTAGGCCGCTTCCACCAGAGCCATGGTCTGCCAGGCATCTTCAACATTGCTGATCAATCGAGAGTCCTCTCCTGTCACGAAACGCTGCAATTGTGACATCCGCGAGGCAAACGCGTCAGGAAACCATTCACCATCCAGTGCTATCTGCTGCCAGTCCGTGTCAGCCTGCTTGATCCACAGCTCGTCCGGCTCGCCCTGCGGATAGTCCAGATTGACACCCAGCTTGACGTAGGCGGCCCCGTCAGTGCCGCACAAACGGAATTCACAGGCCTGGAAGCGTCTGCCAAAGGCATGATCATGATTGACCGACAGGCTGCATCGCACCCTGTCGCCGTAATCCAGAATGGCGCTGGTACGGGTCTGCGCCATCTTGCTGGCTGGATGCCCGATGGTCTTGGCATGCACACCCAGCGGGTCACCGAGGATGGCACGCACGAAGTCCAGGTAGTGGATCGAATGCAGGGCGATCTCCACCCGTGGCAGGCCTTCGAGAAACTTCCACAGCCCCCAGGGCGTATCCAGCGCCAGCCAGGCATCGAAATCCAGTACTTCCCCCAACATGCCCTGATCAATGGCATCCTGCAGCGCCAGCATCATGGGAGAGAAGCGCAACTGGAAATTCACCGCGGCCTGCAGCTGGCGTTCTCTGCACAGCGACAGGATCTCGGTAGCCTCGGCCAGATCGCTGCCCATCGGTTTCTGGATCAGTGCAGCGGAGCCTTGTGGCAACTGGCGCAATACCCCCAGATGCGCCGATGGCGGCGTGGCCAGATCGAACACCACCGAGCCGGAGGCGGCGGCCTCCTCCATGGATCCGTAGGCCGTGCATCCCCAGCTGTCAGCCAGTGCCCGCGCCTTGTCCAGATCCGGATCGAAGATGCCCTGCACCGGATAGCCAGCCTTGGCATAGGCCGGCAGGTGCGCATCGGACACGATGGAGCCGGCACCGATGATGACAATGGGACGGGGTTGGCTTGCCAGCGGCCAGTGTTGCCTGAGCGTCATCGCGTTTTCCGGTGTTTGCCATGGTTTGCCATTATTGGCTTGAGAGCTGGACCCGTCAGTCCAGATGAAAGACATCTTCCATACTGGCCCACCACTCCCCCTCCTTGCGGGTGTCCAGCGGTTTCTGGCAGGGCTCGCAGACACTC
This sequence comes from uncultured Granulosicoccus sp., assembly GCA_965367215.1. Taxonomy (GTDB): domain Bacteria; phylum Pseudomonadota; class Gammaproteobacteria; order Granulosicoccales; family Granulosicoccaceae; genus Granulosicoccus. The sequence goes on along the minus strand of CBDUIJ010000130.1, from coordinate 200 downwards.
CACCAGCGCTGGGTTTCAGGGTCGGCAGCCATCAGGGCAGAATCCGCCTCGAAGTCAGTGCCATGATATTCAAAGTAGCTGAAGAGCAGGTTTTCCGGCTCTTTCAGGAAGATGGTGTAGTTGCGAATATTGCATTCGCTGATCTTCGCCAGAACCCCCGGCCAGACATCGGCGTGCAATTGCTTGTACTCCGCCACCTT
>CBDUIJ010000129.1:0-14551 GCA_965367215.1 uncultured Granulosicoccus sp. | reverse complement strand
GTCAGCCTGTAAAGGCTCACGGAAGACCATCTAACTTGTTGAAAAATAATGATTGAAGCGATTACCTTCAACGAGGCAGGTCTGATACCTGCTATCGCTCAGGATGTCAGCACCGGACAGGTGTTGATGGTCGCCTGGATGAACGAGGAGGCACTGCTCGAGACGATTGCCTCGAAGACGGCTGTCTATTTCTCACGCTCACGCCAGCGTCTGTGGCGCAAGGGTGAGGAGTCCGGGCATGTACAGCGGGTCAAGGACATTCGCCTGGATTGTGACGGCGATGTACTGCTGCTGCAGGTGGAGCAAGTCGGCGGAATTGCCTGTCATACCGGACGCGAGCATTGTTTCTTTCGGCAGCTCGATGAAAGTGGTGAATGGCAGGACTGCGAGCCGGTACTGAAGTCCCCTGACGAAATCTACAAGCGTGCCGATGACTGATTGTGAGTGCTGTCTGGGAAGGCAAGTATAATTATTGGGCGCAGAACACATGTAGGATGCCTCAGTGCGGATACAATATGCGTCCATGGACTACCCGCGAGACATTGATATGAGCGACATCCTTGCGCGACTGGGCGCTCAGATTGATGCCCGACGGCACAGTGATGCGACAGAATCCTACACCGCAAGCTTGTTTGCGGGCGGTGATGACGCCATATTGAAGAAAGTAGGTGAAGAAGCTGTCGAGTTCATTCTCGCAGCCAAGGGAGACAAACCGGATCGTGTGGTGTCCGAAGCTGCCGATGTTTGGTTTCACATGCTGGTCATGATGAGTGCCAAGGGGCTGGGGCCACAGGATATTTTGAACGAACTGCAGCGTCGCGAAGGGGTTTCGGGTCACGCCGAAAAAGCCTCACGCGCCAGTAAATAGATTATTCAGAGAAAATTATGGGTATGCCAAGTGTTCCTCAACTGTTGATCATTCTGGTCATCGTCGTGTTGATATTCGGTGCCAAGCGGCTCAAGAACCTTGGTGGCGACCTCGGTTCTGCGGTCAAGGGCTTCAAGCAGGCTGTGAAGGAAGAGGAAACGACTCCTGCAGAGCAACTGGAAGATGGCACCAAGCCAGTCGATGAGCCTGTCATGCAGAAGACCGATGATCAGAAATCTGTCTGATCGGGTAACGCAACTCCTGGACTGTTAGCACGTGTTTGACGTTGGCTTCACAGAAATTCTACTGATCGGCATCGTGGCGCTGGTTGTTATCGGGCCTGAGCGCTTGCCGGCTGTTGCGAAAACAGCAGGTCAGTGGATTGGCAAGTTGCAGCGGTTCGTGCGCGGAGTCAAGACAGACCTGGCCTCCGAGCTGGAATCTGGTGACCTGAAAAAGCTCATTGGTGATCAGCGCGAGCAGATCAATGAGCTCAAGAACATGGTCCACACGGCGAAAAGGGATTTCGAGAGCAGCACGCGGGATGTCGTGAAAGGTGCGAAAAAGAGTCTGGGAGAGCTGGAGACAAGCGTCAAGGAGCTTGATGCTGACGCTTCCACCGGAGACGGCAGCAGCTCTGCCGGAATCGAAAATTCCACTATCGGTGCCAGCGAGTTGAGTCCGCTCAGCGATGCTGCTGCCAGCAAGGATGAGTTTGCTCGCATGTCCAGCCCGGCTGGCACCACCGCAAACGGCGGCGATTCGGGCAAGACGGACTGGAGCTCGAATCCAGTCACGAACACGGCAGAGTCGGTCAGCAAGCCTGATACCTCGACAGGCAGCAACCCTGCCGAGACCACTTCCCCCATTCCATCGGATAACTCCGGTGGTCAACAGACACCCACTTTGCGCTCAGAGACCCCCTCCCCGAAAGACGATTCTGCCAATACGAATCGCACTGGGGCAGAGTCCGGTAGTTGATTGAAAACGCATCGTCATATTGGTAGCGCACCCTAAGTCATGGCCACGCCAGATTCAGCCGTAGAGCAAGAACAAGGTTTCCTGTCGCATCTCGTTGAGTTGCGGGACAGGTTGTTGAAGATGTTGCTGTCTGTCGGGCTGCTTTTCCTATGCCTGTTCTGGTTCTCCGACAAGATCTACACGGCACTGGCTGCACCATTGCTCAAGCATCTTCCGGACAGCCAGATGATCGCCATCGATGTGGCGGCACCGTTCTTCATACCCTTCAAGCTCACGCTGATGCTCTGCGTGTTTCTGGCGGTTCCCTACCTGCTGTACCAGATCTGGTCGTTCATCGCTCCTGGCCTCTATTCTCATGAAAAGAAGCTGGTTGTTCCGTTGCTGGTATCGAGCACGGGTCTGTTTTATCTGGGTGTCAGCTTTGCCTATTTTGTCGTGTTCCCGCTGGTCTTCGGCTTCTTTACCAGCGTAGCGCCGGAAGGGGTCACGGTGAGTACCGACATCGGCCGGTATCTGGACTTTGTCATTACTCTGTTCTTCGCTTTCGGAATCGCCTTTGAAGTGCCGGTAGCAACAGTGCTGGTTGTGGCGGTCGGTATCACGACACCGGACAATCTGGTCAAGATACGTCCCTACGTCTTTGTAGGCGCCTTCATCATCGGCATGTTCCTGACGCCGCCCGACATGATCTCTCAGACGCTGCTCGCCATTCCCATGTGGTTGCTTTATGAGGTGGGAATCGTCTTCTCACGCACCTACAAGCAACGCATTGTCGATGCTGGCGCCGAACGCGAACGCCGCTACAATGAAGACGACACATCGTCTTCAGCAGACACCCATAAACCGAACAAGCCGTCCCCTTCAGCTGACTCTGCCAAAACATCAGACACCCATGAATCGTCCGCCGAAGGTCAGCCAGACGCTTCCCAGGCACAAGAACCGGATTCACAGGGCCGCTACCGAAATAGCATGACGGACTCGCCTGATGACGATGAGAAGGGTAAGCCGGATGATGAGCGCTCCTGACTCGACCTCGATGATGATCTGACCCAGTGCCGACAAGGCTTTCCACCGGATTAGAACGGTGGACCGTCTTGTTGGAAAATTTGATCGGGTGGAGGCCTTATGGATCGAGGCTTCCGATGCGTTGGCGGTTTTGGCAGGTCATGATCGAGTTACTCTCCAATCCACAAGAGGAAATGTCAGCCCATGAGCGACTACAAGCAACCACCACGCAGACGCGTCTTGTTAATCATCATGGATGGCATTGGTGTCAATCCTTCCAAGCTCGACAACGCTGTCGCACAGGCGAACACTCCCAACCTCGATCAGTTCTATGCTCATCATCCGACCTGCCTGCTGGAGGCATCGGGTCGTGCCGTGGGATTGCCGGAAGGCCAGATGGGCAATTCAGAAGTCGGTCATCTGTCACTGGGGGCTGGAACGATCTTACGGCAGGATCTGGTGAAGATCGGTGATGCCATCGCGGATGGCAGCTTCTCGAAGAATCCTGCTGTCACGGATGCTCTGAAGAGAGCAGCGAGTAAAAGTGGTGAGTTGCATCTCGTCGGTCTGGTCTCCGACGGTGGCGTGCACAGCCATACGGCGCATCTGATTGCGCTGATTGATTTATGCGCCAGCCAACAGGTGGTGCCGGTGCTGCATGTCATTACGGATGGGCGCGATACCGCCCCCTCCAGCGCGAGTCAGTTCCTCGACAAGGTCCTGCCGGTTCTCGAGAAGGCCAAGGGGCATGTTGCCACGGTCTCCGGACGATATTTTGCGATGGATCGAGACAAGCGTTGGGATCGGGTGGAACTGGCCTGGCAGGCAATGGTGTCAGGGAAAGGGCGAAGCGCCTCCTCTGTCGATGAGGCTATCCAGCTCGCCTACGACGCAGGTGAAACGGATGAATTCATCACGCCAACGGTACTGGACACCCATAAACCCATGGATGCTGATTCTGAAGTCTTCTTTTTCAACTTTCGCAATGACAGGCCAAGGGAATTGAGTGAAGCCTTGGGGCTTGCCGAATTCGATGGGTTCGATCGAGGAAGCTTTGTTCCGGTTACGCTGACAACCATGACGCGCTACGAAAGCTCTTATCCATTCGCCTGTGCGTTTACCCGGGATGAGCCTGGAAAGACATTGGGACAAGTCGTTGCCGATGCGGGGATCAAGCAGATCCGCTCAGCAGAGACTGAAAAGTATCCTCATGTCACCTTTTTCTTCAACGGCGGCCAGGATGAACCTCTGCTCAACGAAGAGCGACTGCTTGTAAATTCACCGAAAGTGGCAACCTACGATCTGCAGCCCGAGATGAGTGCCGAGGAAGTCACGGATGGCATTGTCCAGGCACTCAAGGAACAGACTGCCGGCCTGATTGTCGTCAACCTGGCTAATGGCGATATGGTGGGTCATACCGGCATTCCATCGGCTGTCATTCGTGCGGTGGAGACTGTGGATACCATGGTCGGTCGAATGTGGGCAGCCGCTGAAGAGAATGAGTATTCCATTGTTCTGACGGCTGATCACGGCAATGCGGATATGCTGGTAGATCCTGTCAGCGGGGAGCCTCATACGCAGCATACGACCTTTCCGGTGGCCTGTACGATTCAGGATACCGTTGCCTGGGAGCTGGGAAATGGTAACGGTTTGCCGTCCATTGCACCCACAATCCTGCAGTTGATGGGGCTTGCGCAGCCTGAGTCGATGACAGGCACATCTTTGCTTCTGCGGCCCTATAGCTGATTGAAGTACGACTAGCTGAGTCGTGTCCTGACAGACTGACCAGCTTGCAAGCTACGTTTTGATGTCATGGGAAAGGTGCTGCTGATTCGTCGAAGAAGGTTTGGCAATGCCGTTGCCCCCACGCACATTTCTGCCCGAGGATCTGGCAGGCATTCTTCAAGGATTCGCTGCAACCGACCAGCACATGGAAGTGCGTCTTGAAGCAATGTTCCAGTTCCTGCCAGGCAGACTTGCTGATTCCCAGTCTTTCCAAAACGGGTTTGGCAAGTGTGTCCAGTGCGCCTTGTTTGTCTGGGCGCCTCTGTCGAGCAACCACGTCAACCAGCTCGAGATAGTCGAGAGTGGTGATAGGAAGTGCATCGTTCGCCGCGGTTTGCTCGTGAGCATCGATATTCAGCAATCCCGAATGAAGTACCTGTTGCTCAGTGCTGCCGGATGATACGGCAGCTGCTCGTTGGTGCAGTGAGGTGAACGGGTCCGATTCCGGAAACTCGCCCATATTGGCGCGCGTAGGGTTGAGGTCGACATAGGTCATGCAGGCAAGCAGGGCGCCTGTATCGAGCAAAGCCTGGCTATGAAAGCGACCCTCCCAGAAACGTCCCTTGCAGCCGTCTTCCCGATTCGATTGGCGCGCAAGTGGCTCTTTGACACATCGCATGAACCAGCTGATGTCGGCCAATGCCAATCGCCAGCGACGTACATCGCGTAACAGCAGTTCTTTCTCGGCAGTGCTCAGAGTGTCGAGGTTCAGGAATCGCTGACTGAGTTCAGTGCCCTTGAAAATCCGATGCCAACGCTGGATGACTTCGGTATTAGACCAGCTGTCAGCCGTTTCACGATCCACTTTCAGCACCACATGGAAGTGGTTTTCCATGATGGCGAAGGCCGCCAGTTTGATGGAGAAAACAGTTGCCAGCTTCAGAAGGCGAGCTCTGAGCCAGCGTCTTCGATGCGTGAAATCTTCCCCTGTTTCCTTGTTGACGCCGCACAGATAGGCGCCGCGAACGCAACGGCTCGTACAGTGAAAATAGGGAGTGAACTGGAGTGTGGCCTCAAGCTTCCTTGCAGTAGCCATCTGAGCATTCCGTTGCGCAGTAGGGCCTATAACACTAGCGCCAGCAATCAGCTGCGTCAATAGCCTCTGAAAAACTTCAGACATCCATGTCTGTGGTTGCCATGCGGTGAGAACAGACACCCATGTAGCCAGGTCAAAACGAGAATTTTCGTATACGTCAGAAATAGTGCTGTCTGATGGACTACGATTTTTCTTCAGACACCCACTTCAAAAGCGCCTGGAAAATCGCAACTACTCCTCTGCCATTTGTTCCAGCTTCTCCCAGCGTGAATAGGCCTCATCGAGTTGTGATTGCACGCCCTGGGCTTCTTGAAGCGTCTTGTCCGCTGCAAATTTGTCAGAGTAGAAGTCAGGCTTGTTCATCACTTGATGCAGCGTCGCCAAGGTGGTTTCCAACTTGCTGATCTGCGCCGGAAGCTGCTTTAGTTCCTTTGATTCGGTAAAGGTCAACTTGCTCTTCTGGCTCGTCTTTACGTTCTTCTTCTGCTTGGACGCACTCTTGACGGGGGCATCCTGCTTCTTGTTTGTGGGTGTCTGGTTCAGTTCGGATTCGAACACGGGCTTTAGTGTCTTGGATACAAGGCGTTCACGCTCGAAATCTTCATACCCTCCAGCCACGTCGATGAAGTTCCCGTCCCCTTGGTATACGAGACTTCGAGTGACGACATTTTCCAGCAGCTGTCTGTCATGACTGATCAAAATGACAGTTCCCTTGTAGTCCGCCAGTAGTGCTTCCAGCAATTCAAGTGTTTCTATATCCAGATCATTACTTGGTTCATCCAGAACCATCAGATTCGAGGGCTTAAGGAAGAGCTTTGCCAGCATGAGTCGACCTGTTTCGCCACCGGAGAGCGCTGTGATCGGGGCGCGAGCTCGAGATGGTTCGAATAGAAAATCCTGCATGTAACTCATGATGTGACGAGGCGTGCCATTGACTTCCACCGTATCCCGACCGCCGCTGACGTTGTCCGCTGCTGAGAGTTTCGGGTCCAATGTTGCACGCAGCTGATCGTAGTAGGCCACCTCCAGCTGAGTACCGCTATTCACGGTACCTGATGTGGGTGTCAGCTCACCGACAAGCAATTTGACCAACGTCGATTTGCCACAGCCATTCGGTCCGATGATGCCAACTCGATCATCACGCATGATGACGGTAGAAAAATCCCTGATGATTTCCCTGTCGCCGTGTGAAAAAGACATCGACTCGGTATCGAAGATGATCTTTCCGGAATTTTCTGCCTGATTGACAGACATTCTCGCCTGTCCGACCACTTTACGGCGGGCAGCCTGTTGCTCCCTGAGCTTCTTCAGGGCACGAACTCTGCCTTCGTTCCTGGTGCGGCGAGCTTTGATCCCCTGACGAATCCAGACTTCCTCCTGCGCCAGCTTTTTATCAAACAGTGCATTTTGCTGGGCTTCGACTTCCAGCATCTTCTGTTTGTTAATACGGTATTCGGAAAAGCCACTGGGCCATTCAGTGAGATTCCCACGATCGATTTCACAGATATGGTTGGCCACGGAATCCAGAAATTTTCTGTCGTGAGTGACGAAAATCAGAGCGCAGTTGAGCGTTGCAAGATATTTTTCCAACCAGGCAACAGCACCGATATCCAAGTGGTTGGTTGGTTCGTCCAGTAACAGGATATCTGGCTCGCTGACGAGTGCTCTGGCCAGGACCACACGTCGCTTCATGCCGCCTGAAAGACTGGACACTTCGACCTCAGGGCTGATCTGCATCTTCGACAGGGTCTGCTCTACTTTCTGTACCAGAGACCAACCGTCAGAAGAATCTATCTGATCCTGAAGTGCGGCCAAGTAGTCAATAAGAGGCTTTCCTGTTTCCGAACGCTCCTCTCCAAGACCGAGCCGGTGGGATTCCTTGTGGTATTCGGCGATTACCTTACCAACCTTGCTTAACCCGGACGCGACGACTTCGTAGGCGGTACCTTCGAAATCCACGGGGACTGCCTGGGGTAGATAGGCTGTCTTGAGACCGGTTGACGCGATGATGTCACCAGTGTCGGGAATCATCTCACCGGCAATGATCTTGAGCAGGGTCGATTTTCCCTCACCGTTTCGACCGACCAAGGCCATTCTGGCGCCGTTGTCGATCGTAAGGTTCACCTTGTTCAGAACGGTTGTCGGACCAAAGGCGATAGAGGCGTTTTGAACGCGAATCAGGGGCATATTGAGAAAGTTGACTACCAGGACAGTGTGCCATGTCGGGCACCGTAAACGAAATTCAGGAGCATGCGGCCAGGATAGAGATGGTTACTATTCTGTTGCTCACTACTCAGCAATGTGCCCGGCAAGAACGGCACAGTCGGCAAGTGTAGCAAGACCGATGAGCGTTCACTGACTCACCGCATCAGCAGACACCCATAAATAAACAAAAGCCCACGGTAACGGGTTGCCAAACTGAAAGGTAGAGTGTTCAGAACTTGGCAGACACCCATGACTATGGGGCTTAAGAACGTAAAGCCATCTTGGAAATTTGGGTGTCTGGTCTGTTGGCAGCCGTTGTCGTTCAGCGTCATCAACGATGGAGTGATCAGTCGCAAAGCACATCCGTTTGCCGTTCAGCTTGCTTTGCGGTGCTCTTCGGATTGCTCCTGATCGACGTCAGATATATGGGTGTCTGCTGTGTCGACCAATTCAGCCTGTAGCCACCAGGGTTTGGGCTCGGCTGCAAGGTCCAGGTAGAAAGTGATGTAGAACAGTCCAAAATCGTCTTTCGATTTTTGCCCGGGAAACAACTGAAAGTTGAAGTCAGTATTGGTGAGGGTGGGGATTCTGGTCCAGAGCGATGAATTCTGCCGAGGCCCGCCTGCCAGGCAAATGTGTACAACATACTGATTTTCTGACGAATAACCGATCGCGCGAAAGTGGGGTGAATCGAAATGACTGAGTATCGTCGTTTTCTTCGAATGCCGTATTTTGCCGGCATAACCGCAAATGGGTTGGGTGTCTTGTAGCGTGTTGATCAGTATCCGGTTTGGGAGGACGACTACGCGTTTGGAGTCAGGCGTTGCGAATGCGGCCATTCTGATCAGTTCACCCAATGGTATCGGGCTAGTGTCTGGTGCTGGTGCATGGGGCTTCGAGAGTGTCCGCGCAGCCCCTGGCAAACCTGTTTGTTTCAGTAGCAGGCTCAGACCCAGTGCAATCATGGGTGGTTTGCGGTCCCGCAGCTCGCTGATAGGCTGAATCTGTCGATTTCGCCTGTCTCGGCCCAGTTTGAAACCATTTTCCTTGGCAAAGGTACGAATGTAGCGCGTACTTCTGGGGTGCATCGGCGCCGTTTCCAGCGGCAAATAGAGTACCGGTGTGTCTGATGTGTTGTGGCACGTCAGAGATGTACGCAGACGTGATTCTGTCGTTCGATCAGACATGCTGATCAAGTTTGCCAGAGGCTGAACCCAGGTGCGGTGGGAACTGGTGTCTGCGGCACTCTGATGATTACTCGCTTGACACGCAGTAGCGTCAGCTTCAGCGGTACTCGTCATCTTGATCAACCCCATGTGCCACGGGCCGTCAGAACAACGACAACTGAAAAATCGCGTTCGGGGACCGCAGCCTGAACAGGCCTTTCAGGCCCTGGCTAGTGTGCCAGGGGAGATGCGATTTTCGGGCCAGACTCAGGTTGACAGTGTGGAGATCTGCGCCTGCAGCTTACGTCACAAGTGACGCGTCGCTGTGTTCGAGAACTTGCATCGAGATCGGACGGCAAAGCGGGTCGCGCCTCACTCGATCGCTGACCACTCTTCTTTCGTGAAAGTCTTTATGCTCAATGCGTGAATAGCGCCCGATTTGATGTGCTCATCGAGAATCGCATAAACAAGCTTGTGTCGTTTTACGGTTGACAGGCCATCGAAAGTATCGCTGATCACTCGAGCTTCGAATTTGCTGCCATCGCCGGTAATTTCTGCCTTGGAGTCGGCAATCGACTGTTCAACCAAGTCACTGAAGTAGTCCATCCGCATAGTGTTCACCTCTGTTAAGGCGCGCAGTATAGCGCGGGAAATGGGGGCAAAAAAAAGGGCCCGACAAGCGGGCCCGACTTGGGGGTGAGAACGTGACGCCAACTGTTGATTGGGACACGTGCCAAGACTTTAGTAGTCACTTTAAAATAGTCAAATAAACACATGAAATAACTGGTAATAATGTGATGTGTTCGACGATTTTTTGACAGTTATTCGGGGTTTTCAAAGAAAACATATGACGTAGAGTAGTCGCTGAATTCGAAATAGACCTTTTTTTCGCCACTATCCACTTTGCCGTTGAGGTTGGCATCCATGAAACCATACCCGAAACGATAGGGGCGATCCGTGCCAGCGGTGGTACCGGCGGCCGTCGACAACTTGTCGATTTTCATGAACCGTTTGACCAGTTTCTCTCCGGCATATATCTCGATGATGCCGTCCGTGCCTGTCCAGTTCTGGATTGATCGACCTATCTTGTTCTGCGATTCCTGTGTGCAGGCCGCAAGCAAAGTGACTGTGGACAAGACGACTGCTGTGCGCAAATAACCGTTCATGCTTTTGAATCCCTGTTCAGTGTTCGTGAATTATCGGACGATGTTCATGTCTCCACATCAGCAGACACCCATATATACGCTATGGCCTCCAACCGCGCCCTCCAACTCCCTGCGAGCTCGGATATGAGGTTTCTCGACTTCTACGTGTCTCAGACCCGCAAATTTGGTGGAAGACGGAGGATAATGGGTGTCTGATACCGATCAATGACGATGATGACTACTGTAATGGCTGAAAAACGCTACGGAATTGTGGTGAAGATTCCTGAGAACGACCCGATGAGCGCACCGCACCTCCTGGGTGATGATTGGTCCAGAACTCGCTGGTATGACACAGAGGCCGCGCGTGACGTGGCATTCGACGAAATGCTCAGGCAGCCTGGTAACTATCGGATTGGTGATGTTCCTTCAATCCGTCTGAGCAAGGTTGTGTCCGGGGATTGAGTCGAAAGCGCTTTTCTGAACGACGCCTCCAAGGCGATCTTCAATCAGATTCACTTTTCGGGTAGTCAGTGAAGAGCAGGCTTATGCCTTTGGTGTCGAAAGAACCACGGCTGTCTGTCTTTCTCACATTGCGCTTGAAATGGGTGTCTGATCCGTTGGGTTCGAGTTGGCGGGTGGGGGCCAGTGCGTGAATCTCAGGGCAGGCAAAGTGTCGGATGCCCAGAGTCGGCATCGGTGGCAATGAATGTCCTGCCAGTAATTCGCTCAGAGTTTCCAGGCCGGGGTTATGGGCAATGACCATGACATGTCGGGTGCTGGCCGGCACGCTGGCTATGATATCAAGCAATATTTCTGGCTCCGCCAGATACAGGTCGTCTACCAGTTGATATTGTTCGGGAGACAGGTTGAACGCTTGTCTCATGAAGACCGATGTCTCCTGCGCGCGTCTGGCTGAACTGACCAGCATCAGATCCGGTATACAGTTACGCGACACCATGCGCTGGGCCATGACCAACCCATCGCTTTGCCCTCTGTCGTTCAATGGGCGATCGAAGTCAGATTGCCCCTGATTCTTCCAGCTTGATTTCGCATGGCGCACAAGCGTCACATACTGACTCATCCTCGGATCCTGCCCTTTCCTGAATACCGTTCAATTGGATTGTAGCCTTGAATGAACCAGCAGCACCGTTTCAGACGGTGTGAATCTGTAACCTGTTTGCTGTTCAGTTCTCGACGATGAGCTTGCCATCTATAGTCCGCAGGTATCCGATCCCCTCACTGGTAATGACCTTGTACCAGTCATTGACTTCGCGATCGAGCTCGAAAACAGTACCGGGGGCTACGCGCATCATCAGCCTGGAGTAGCTCGCAGGTTGCTGATAAACCCCTTTGGGGTAGTAAGTGCCAATGACCTTGATTCTCGGTGGCGTGACCCCTTCGGTTTGCGTATTTCCGATATCCGACTCGTCCATGCGTTCCAGCTGGAACGTACGATTACTCGTAACCGGTGCCACCTTTACATCAGTAGCATCGGGTTCCGCATCTCGAGTCGTCTGAAGCGCCAAGGCGCCAGTGGCTACATTCGTACCTGCGCCGGTGTTGCTGGGAAGGTCTATTGCCTCATTGTCGGCCTTGTCGTGGCCGGGAATCATGGAAGAGGGAATGGTTACGGAGTCACCGATACGAAGCGTTCTGGGGTCGGTGATGTTGTTGTAGGCCGCGATGGCCTTCCATTGTCCGACCTTGCCCGTGTATTTGAGAGCGATATCACTGAGTCGGTCGCCCGGGGCGATGATATGTCGAATCTCGCTGGGTGCGGGAGCATCAACAGGGTCTGCTTTCGTCTGAATGCGCGGCGTGGCGCATCCGGCGCTGAGTATGACCGTGAAGCTCAATACGATGGATAAACAGGTATTTTTCTGCATTATTTTCCAGTCGTTTTTCGTTGCCTGATTCATGGGTGTGAAAAGGCTTCGAGATATCCGTAGGCGCTCTGACCCTGATCTTCCCAGTGCCAGAATGCACAATCTTGAATCAGATTGTCGGCAGATACCACTATCTCTACTGGGAACCACTACGAATTATGGCTAACCACTCCGAGATCAGACACCCACAAATCGAAATATGCCTGAAACGAGTCATCATTCAGCATTTGCCTGCAAATTTCAAATTCGGTCAATATCTTTCATGTCGACCAGATAGGCGGTGCTGGCTAATCAGTTCCTCTTGAACGAAAAACCCGGTCTTTTGCGTGACCGGGTTTCTGGTGTTTATCCGTGATTCGGCCGCAACCCGTTACGGGGCCACAAGGCGCCGGCCAAGTCTGCCCAGTTCAACTTGAACTGCGACTTTAAGCTTGTTGCCTGTTACTTGATGTCACGTTGGTGGACATAGCCCAGACCCTTGTCGGTCTTGACTTGATACCAGCTGCCCATCGCCTTCGATACCTGCAAGGTTGTGCCTGGTGAAACTCGCATGAGGAGACTGGAGGAGAAGTCTGCTTCGTTATAGACAGCCTTGGGGTAGTAGGTGCCACTTACCATGATCTGAGCGGGTGAGTTACCGTTCTTGTCTGGTGTCACCATTGCCTCGGCAGCGTCACTCACGGTGGCGGGTGCTGTCGATACCGGTGATTTGCTGGATTTGAACGTTGCTTCGACAATCTTGATGGGTTTGGTCTCATCAAGGATGTTGGCTGACTCGTCCAGCATATCCAGACTGGACTCGTTGGTCGCAGCGTCATTGCCTTTACGGGCGGCTGCAGAGGCTGACGTGATGACGGTAATTGCCAGTTCATCTGCATCTTCGTCCGGAATCTGCTGTTTTGCGAGCTCGGTGCCGGGTAAAGCAGGTTGCTGGAGAGGCTCTGTCAGTTGGGCGTTGTCAGGTTTTGTCTCTTCTACAGACTGTGCGGCATCAAGCTCGGGTCTGACGAGGTCTTCTGGCACATAAATGGTCTGACCGGTTCTGACATACGAGGCCTGTTTGTCGGAAAAATTGTTCTCGCCCGCAATTGCCTGCCAGTTGGTTGCGTCGCCAGTAATGCGTTTCGCGAAATCCCACAATGTCTCGCCGGGGTTCACCTTGAATGGTTTGCCGGTTATCTGTTGATTTGCCGTCAATTCTGCAGAGTCGGTCAGTACATCAGCGACGGGGCTGTTGCCTGTCAGGTTCTGTGTGTCTACGTAGAGATCTACAGCGGCTTGTTGGGTGTCTGCCACAGCGGCTTGAACGCCATAGTCCTGTTTCACCATGTCGGCGGGTATGACCAGCTCCTGGCCGGGAAATACGGATGCGCCGGGGCCCAGATTGTTGGTGTCAGCCAGGATGTGCCAGTTATTGGCGTCCCCGGTCGTCTTCTTTGCGATATCCCACAAGGTTTCGGTGGGAGCCACTTCGTGAATCAGGTCCTCCTTGAGAACGGTTTCGCTGTCGGTCGCGTTCTGAAGGCCGGTGTTTATGGGTGTCTGTTCAATCTGCGCGGTGGTCAGGCTGGTTGACGCGGTTTGTCCAGTATTTGTGGGTGTCTGCTCCAGATTGCCCTGCACAGTTGTCATGGGGACCTGAGCCTGGCCGGCCTGCATTGTGTCAGTGGGTGTCTGAATCTGGCCGAGCTGCGCTGTTTCTGTGGGTGTCTCTTGCTGGCCAGTCGGTATGGCGCTGCGGATGACGATGGGACGAACAACGGTGTCCCTGGAAGATGTGGCTTCGCCGTCGAGCAGGGCCACGTCTTCTGCATCCATCAACAGGCCTTCATCCGAGACAGCTTCGCCGTCATCGTCACTGAAGCCCAGCAGATAGGTCGTCTTGTTCCAGACTCGGCCGCTGACATCGGCGGTTGTGCGACCTGCTTTTGCGATACCTGCACCGACACTACCCAGGTCGTAGTCCCCGATTCGAGGGGTGCTGGAACATGCGCTCAGCGATAGGACCGCGGCTGCGATCAAGCTTTTCTTGAACAGGACAGAGGTGCTTTTGGACATGAATTCTCTCACCAGCGGACTTTTGTTTATTAGGTAAATGCTCATGGCAAACCTGATTCTCGAGTTCTACATGCAGACAGGTGTCAGCTTACCGACGAACATGACACTAAATTAGATAGTCGGTAGATCAAGGTCCGTCAATGCGATATGGCCCAATTGCAACGACTTGAGGTTTCTGCCAGCATTAATTTCGTATTTGTGAAGCACATCTCATGCCGTGTGGCGCTATCAGGCATGAAATTTGGTTTTAAGCTGATTTTCCAGCTTTCGGGTTCTGAGGCTCCAGGACATTATGACTGTTCAGCGATTCGGACGATATTCGTTATTTTCGACTGCATGAATCCAGAAGAGGAACAGGATGGAATGCCGAATGCCGAATGCCGAATGCCGAATGCCGAATGCCGAATGCCGAATGC
>CBDUIJ010000128.1:0-14556 GCA_965367215.1 uncultured Granulosicoccus sp. | reverse complement strand
CGGCAAGTCGGATGCGGCAAGGTCGATCAAGCCACCGCCGCTCACTCGGCCTTCGACCGTGCCCACGCCATCGATCGCCGCCAACCTCTGCAGCAGCCGTTCAGGGGCACGAGTGACGGGAGCAAAGATATCGGCCAGGCGATAACGTTCGTAATAGGCCGCCCGCGTTTCAGTCAATGAGGCAACCAGACCACTCATCATGACCAGCATCATCACACCCATGGCGATGACCATGCCGATGGCCAGCGCCTGCCCCTTCATGCGCCACAGATCACGCATCAGTTTGTGATCAAGTGGACTCACCACTCGATCTGATCGGGCGACAGTTTTTCCCTGTTCAAGACCACTTCACGCACATCGCCGTCCGCAAAATGGATGACCCGGTCAGCCATGGCTGCCTGCGAAGCGGCGTGGGTGACGATCAGTACGGTCGCCCCCAGCTGTTCGTTGACATCCTTGAGTACCTGCAAGACGGCGCGACCTGTCGTGCTGTCCAGGGCACCGGTCGGTTCATCGCAGAACAGCACGGCAGGCTGCTTGGCGACGGCGCGGGCGATGGCCACCCGCTGCTGCTCACCGCCGGAGAGTTGCGAAGGGAAATGATCGACCCGCTCTTCCAGACCCACCATGGCCAGTGCCTCATCGGGGTCCATCGGGTCATTGGCAATTTCAGTCACCAGTTCGACGTTCTCACGGGCCGTCAGACTGGGCATCAGATTGTAGAACTGGAAGACGAATCCGATATGATCGCGCCGATAGCGTGTCAGCTGAACATCGCTCATCTCGCTCAGGTTCTGATCATGAAAGAGAACGCTACCCTGCGTGGCGCGATCCAGTCCACCGATGATGTTCAGAAGCGTGGATTTGCCGCTGCCGGAAGGACCCAGCAGCACCACGATCTCGCCCTGCGGAATATCCAGCGTCACGCCGCGCAAGGCATGCACGGCTGAGCGACCTTCACCGTAGACCTTGCTCAAACCGGAAATCCGGTAGATCAAGGATTCTTCTGCGCGTCCCGTCTTGTCCATCGATGCATCAGGTTTTCCGTTTGGCGCGTTACCGGGATGTTATGGCATTGCTGTCAGGATTGATATCACCGTTCGCCCACTCGCAGGCTTGCATCCTGTCCGGCGTTGACGCTGTCCTCTGGATCCCTGGGATCATTGGACGCCGGCAACACTCTTGATGAGGCAGAACTTGCCAGCAATTTGCGCAGGATATCGGGTTCGCAGGGCTTGTGCAGCATGGGATAACCGAGAGCCTGAATATCCTTCAGGCGATCAGGAGCGATATCCCCGGTCAGGATGATCGCCGGCACCTCGGTCAGCAGGTGTTCACGAATGCGACGAATGACGTCACCACCGGTTTCGCCCTGGCGCAGACGATAGTCGCTGACGACCACGTCCGGCACTTCGCCTATCTCATCCAGTTGCTTCAGTGCCGCATCACCCGAGGTTGCCGTCATCACAATGCATCCCCAGGTCTCGAGCAAACCTTCAATTGCCAGACAGACTTCCTCTTCGTCATCGATGACCAGAACAAACAGGGAATCGACCTGCTCTCCGGGCGTTTCCACAAATCCGACTGGCAGGTACTGGCATTTGGAACGATCCCCCAGGGGCATGCCGACAAGAAAACGCGCACCGCCGGATTCGGTGGATTCTGTCCGAATCTCGACATCCAGCAACAACGCAAGGCGTTTGACAATCGACAGACCCAGACCAATGCCCTGGTTTCGATCGCGCTCCACATTGCCCAATTGCACGAACTCTTCGAAAATTCGGACCCGATCCGCCTCCGGTATGCCAACTCCGGTGTCTTCGATGGATAACCAGACACGTCCCTCTTCCAGCGTTGTGCTCAGAACGACGCCGCCTTTTTCCGTATAACGAATGGCATTACTGGCCAGATTGCGTATCAGACGTTCCAGTAACAAGGCATCGGTGAAGATCACATGGTCAGCCAGTTCCACATCGAAATACAGTTCCTTCTCACCCGCCAGGGGTTTGAACTCGCCTTCGATCTGTGCCAACAGGCTGTCAAGATAGATGTTTCTCTTGTCGACCGACAGGGTGCCGGCATCGAGCTTGGAGATATCCAGCAAGGCATTGAACAGGTCTTCCAGCGACTTCACTGAAGAGTCGATCTGTGACACCAGAGTCTTGTGCTGAGTATCACGCGTCTGCAATTCCAGCGTCGCGGTAAACAGCCTTAACGAGTGCAGCGGTTGGCGCAAGTCGTGACTCGCCGCTGCGAGAAATTTCGATTTCGCCCGATTGGCCTGCTCAGCGAGTTCCAGCGCCACTTCGGCGCGCTGCTTCTCCTCTCGAAGACTCTCCAGCAGGTTCTGATTTTCGTAGCGCATGTGAATCGACTGCATGATGGATCCACGAATGCTCCGGGAAATGCCCAGAGTGATGAACAGATAGAGCACGATGAGCCCTGCAATCCAGTGGTAGCCGACTTGTTCGAAACCGGAGAACCGATAGGCCACGGGTAACATGATGGGAAAGATGTACATGACGTACATCGGCAGCAGATGCACTACCGCGGCTGTCGCGCTGGCGACCAGGCCTGTGACCATCATGACGACCAGCAGGTTGCCCAGCGGGTTGTTCTCGGAGACGGCGAAGTAGGAGATGACACCAAAACAGGTGGCAAAGGAGAACGACATCAGGGTGGCAAGTAGGATGCGCCGGTTGACGTTCTCCACCGTGGTGGTGGTCTGATTCCAGTGGCGCAGGAACTTGAATCTCACTGCGCTGATCATCAGCACCACGATCAGCCAGGTCAATCGAAACTGCAGAGGCAATTGATCCTGCAAGGCGACAAACAATGCCAGCGCCGCCAATACTGATCCGGAGATGATCCAGACAAGATTGCTGCACAGCAAGACGAACTTGTCGATCCGGGTGCCCTGCTCGCGCTGCTGCTGGAGAGTCAACACACCTGTCTGGACGTTGCCGCCTGCCTCAGTCGTTGACATCGGTGACGACTCGATACAACTGGCCCTCGAAGTGAATGCGGTCGTCGTTGACGATCTTGCGGCGTCGCCGAAGTTCGACGTCACCATTGACCTGAACCAGGCCGTCGTCGATGATCAATTTGGCCTCAGCGCCGCTTCCGGCAAGCCCTTCGAACTTGAGTATCTTGTAAAGCTCTACCGGCTCGCTACGCAGCACTACCGTTACGTAGTCTTCGGATTCGTCGGATGATGGAGCAGCTGTCTGTACAGGCATGCGTATCGTGTCTACTTGCGTTTCAGTACTCAGAGTACACCGAGTGTACCGAGCGGCGAAAGCGCAAGACTAGACTTAATGACAGTCTGAAAGGTTAAAGCTGGTGACTATTGTGTGTCGATTTGTAACAGACCGGACAATTCGGCCGGCAATCACTCTCTGTGGAAAGTGACTGCCTGTTTTTCCAGTGTCAAGGCCAGCTCCGAGGAAAACGGGCTCGATCAGCTGGCCGACAATCCGATGTGACTCAATCAGCTGGCTTTGGCCAGATCCATTTCATTGGCATTGATGGTGGCGATCAGCTCCTGCAGCACCGCGTCCGCCTTGTCGTTGTCGATCTGACACGTACCGGCAGCTGCGTGGCCACCGCCACCGTATTCCAGCATCAGTTCGCCAACATGGGTCTTGCAACTTCGATCGAATATCGATTTACCCGTTGCAAATACCGTGTTCTGCTGACGAAAGCCCCACAGCTGGTGAATCGAGATATTGCACTGCGGAAACAGGGCGTAAATGCTGAATCGACTACCCGGGTGAATGGTTTCTTCGTTGCGCAAATCCAGCACCACCAGATTGCCGTGAACCGTGCTGCAGCGCAGAATCTGTTCCTTGAACGCTTCCTGATGCTCTTCGTACAGCTCGATGCGTTCCTTGACATCTGGTAGAGCGAGGATTTCCTCGATGGTCGACTCCTTGCAATAATCGATCAACGACATCATCAGAGCGTAGTTGGAGATGCGGAACTCCCGGAAACGACCCAGCCCGGTGCGCGAGTCCATCAACATGTTGAGCAACTCCCAACCGGTGGGTTCGAGCACTTCCTGCATGCTGAACTGCGCAGAATCGGCCTTGTCCACGGCTTCCATCATTTCGTCCCAGCTTTCGGGAAAGGTCGCGTGACCACCGAAATGCTTCCACACGACACGCGCCGCAGACGGAGCTTCTGCGTCGATCACATAATTGTCGACAGTGGTGTCGTTACGGCGAGCTTCCGATTCGTGATGATCGAACACCAGATACGCACCTTCCACGAACGGCAGATTGGTCGTGATATCACGCGGACCGATTTCGATCTTGCCGTCCTGCATGTCCTTGGGGTGAACGAACTCGATATCATCGATCATGTCCATGTGCTTCAGCAAAACAGCACAGACAAGCCCGTCGAAGTCACTGCGTGTCACAAGTCGATAGAAATCGGTCATCAGAGGGTTCTTTCATCAGCAAATGTCTGTTGATTGAGATCGGCTACTTTGCCCAAGGGTTGAGCCACCGCAGGAAAACCGGAGCGTCGCTGATGCCAGAGTGCAATACCGGTCACAAAAAAAGGGGCCTGGCAGCTTGTGCCGCCAGACCCCTCATGATGATCCGATTCGCAGACCGAGACCTTACTTGCTGCCTTCCAGCGCCGCTTTCAGAGACTGCGCAAGTGCTGACGGTTGTTCACTGTTACCGCCGAACGAATTACCCGCACCTTTCTGCCTGTTCTGCGAAGAACCCCCATTGCGTCGATCACGCGGGTTCGAGTCCGCACGCTTGCCGCCATTGTTGCCACGCTGCCCTCGATCGCCGGATCGTGCGCCAGAGTCGCGCCCTGCAGGCCGACCGCCGGCATTCTCGGCATCATCACTCATTCGCATGGAGAGCCCGATGCGCTGACGTTCAACATCAACCGCCATGACCTTGACCTTGACGATATCGCCGGCCTTGACGACATCCCGCGGGTCCTTGACATAGGTATCGCTGAGAGCCGAGATGTGAACCAGGCCATCCTGATGCACACCGACATCAACGAACGCGCCGAAGGCCGTCACATTGGTCACCTTGCCTTCCAGCACCTGATTGGGCACCAGATCGCTGACTTTTTCCACCCCATCGGCGAACTGCACGGCACGGAATTCCGGACGAGGATCGCGGCCCGGCTTTTCCAGCTCCTTGAGAATGTCCTGCACGGTCGGCAGACCGAATTGCTCATCGGTGAATTTCGCCGCATCCAGAGACCGCAGCAGCGAACTGTCACCAATCAACTGTTCCAGAGACTTGCCGGTGTCCTTGATGATGCGTTCGACAACCGGATAGGCCTCAGGGTGTACACCGGAGGCATCCAGAGGATCCCGACCGTTGGGAATACGCAGGAACCCTGCCGCCTGCTCGAAGGCCTTGGGCCCGAGACGCGGCACTTTCTTCAGCTCCTTGCGACTGGTGAATTTGCCCTGTTCATCCCGATAGGCCACGATATTGTTGGCCAGTGTCGGTGTCAGGCCTGCCACTCGAGCCAGCAGTGCCGCTGAGGCCGTGTCCAGATCGACACCAACCGAGTTCACGCAGTCCTCGACCGTGGCTTCCAGACTCTTTGCCAGCGCTGTCTGCGAGACATCGTGCTGGTACTGCCCGACGCCGATGGCCTTCGGGTCGATCTTGACCAGCTCTGCCAGTGGATCCTGCAAGCGCCGCGCAATGGAGATGGCACCACGGATGGTCACGTCCAGATCCGGAAATTCATCTTCGGCCTGTTTGGATGCGGAATAGACGGAGGCACCGGCCTCTGACACCACGACCTTGGTCATCAGGCGAGACTGACCCTCTGGGCCCTTGCGCATCCCGGCAATGAGTTCATCGGCCAGCTTCTCGGTCTCCCGACTGGCCGTGCCATTGCCGATGGCGATGAGCTCGACCTCATGTTTCGCACAAAGCTTTGCCAGCGTTGCCATCGATTGTGGCCATTGCTGTTGCGGCTTGTGAGGAAAGATGGCCGTGTGATCGACCACCTTGCCGGTGGCATCGATGACCGTGACCTTGACACCGGAGCGGTAACCCGGGTCCAGACCCAGCGTTGGCCGTGGGCCGGCAGGTGCTGCCAGCAGCAGATCCTGCAGATTGGCCGCAAACACACTGATGGCCTCGGCATCGGCGCGGGCACGCAGGGCGCCCAGCAATTCGGTTTCCAGATGCAGGGACAACTTGATCTTCCAGGTCCAGGAAACCACCTGTTGTCGCCAGTCATCCGCCGCACGGTTCTCGTGCCGGAAGCCCAGGTGTGAACCCACCAGGTTGACGCAACCCTCGTCACCGAACTCATCGCCCTGTTTCAACAGCAGACTCAGGGACAGAGCCCCTTCGGTGCGACCGCGGAACATGGCCAGCGCACGATGGCCCGGAACACGAGCCAGTGGTTCCTGATGATCGAAATAATCCCGAAACTTGGCGCCTTCCTGCTCCTGGCCCTTGACCAGGGACGCGCACAGATAGCCCTGGTTCTGCAGCAATTCACGCAGTCTGGCAATCAATGAGGCGTCTTCGGCAAAGCGCTCCATCAGGATGGCACGAGCGCCGTCCAGAGCCGCCTTGGCATCCCGGATGGCCTCCTTGTCATCGGCCGCCGGCGACGGTGTCAGGTATTTTTCCGCCTCACTGGCAGGATCCGTCTGTGGCTCTTGCCAGAGCAGTTCCGCCAAAGGCAGCAGACCCGCCTCGATGGCTATCTGACCTTTGGTTCTGCGCTTTTTCTTGAACGGCAGATATAGATCTTCCAGTTCAGCCTTGGTCGCCGCATCGTAGATTCGCTTGCGCAGTGCATCATCGAGTTTGCCCTGTTCATCGATGGACGCCATGATCGATGTGCGCCTGTCATCCAGCTCACGCAGATAACTCAGTCGCTCCTCCAGGGTTCGCAGCTGATTGTCGGTCAGACCGCCGGTAAGCTCCTTTCGATAACGAGAGATGAAGGGTACCGTAGCACCACCATCCAGCAGTTCAATGGCCGCGCGTACCTGATGTTCACCGGCGTCAACCGCCTGTGCGATCAGTGAGGTAATACGATTGCTTGCGAGGCTTGCAATGTCGCTCATATCGATTTCGTGATTGGTTGTTTGTCGTGCCTGTCGTGGGTGGACAGGTATGCAGGGGATGAAAGTGTAGAAGTATATTGGTACAGACACGACAACGCATCAGGCATTGAGCCCCAGGCGTGCCAGTTGCCGTCAGCTGGCGGCTGCGGGAGTGTTATCAGCCCAGCGAATGCCTGACCTGAATGAGCTCTGCCATGATCGAAATGGCAATTTCCGCCGATGTGCGACTGCCGATGGACAGGCCAATGGGCCCGCGCAGACGGGCAATGGCGTCGGCTGGCACATCCAGGCCCGCCAGGCGCTTGATGCGTTTTTCGTAATTGCGCACCGAACCCAGTGCACCGACATAGAAGGCCTTGCCCGGCAAGGCTTCCAACAGGGCCAGATCATCGATATTGGGATCGTGCGTCAGTGCCAGCACCGCACTGTGCGGGTCATTGGCGTACTCCAGCACCGCATCATCCGGGCTGTCAGGCAGCACCGCAATGGAAGGGACATTCCAGGCTTCCCGAAAATGCTCCCGCGGCTCGACAACCAGCACTTCGAAGTCGATGGCCTGACCGAACTCGGCCGCAAAACGGGACAGCTGGCCGGCACCAACGATCAGCAAACGCCAGGAGGGCCCGAATACCTGGCGCATCAACTGCCCGTCCCAGCCGAAGCGATCGCTGCGGCTGGCCGATGCCAGAGTCGCTTCACTGTTGCCGATGGTGACTTCACGCCTGACCCGCTCCCGTCTGCCAAGGCGTGCCAGCAAGTCCTTCAGCGCATCGGGCGTCTCCAGCGTTTCGAAAACCAGTTCCAGCTCTCCACCGCAGGCCAGGCCGAAGCGTCTGGCCTCTTCATCATCGACCTTGTGGGTGTGAGCACGGGAGGCGTCCTGTCCACGAAAGCTCTCAGACAGTTGCTTTTCGACGCAGCCTCCAGAGACCGAACCGACCAGCACCCCATCATCGCGTACGGCGGCAATCGAACCGACAGGACGGGGAGACGATCCCCAGGTTCGAACCACCGTGACCAGTTCGACACCGTGCCCCTGCTCCAGCCAGACAACAGCCTGCTCCAGCACTTCGACGGCGCTGTTCTTCATGTTGGGCGCTGTTGTCATTGGCCTGCACCCTCAACGGAGTCGGCTCGCAAGCTGGAAGGCGCGACGGCGTACTCGGTTGGCAGCGTGAAGACGACTGCAGCATTCGCTTTCGGTACAGTCGTGACGTCAGTTTGTGGCATGCGCTGGATTCGGGCAGTGAGTTCTTGACTGACAGATTACCACTGCACCCTCTCAGGGTGGTGAGCTCGGATTTTCACGATGGTGGGTGTCCTGTCAGAATCACAGTGTCCCTGTCAGACATGTAAGCGACCCTCGGGGACATACACGACAAGCGCCAATTCCGTCATCCTGACGGACCTGTCACCGCCAAGAGGATCACCACACCCATGACGCACCTGACCGACATCGAGATTGCACGTGCCGCTACCAAGAAACCGATTCAGGAAATCGGTGAAAAACTGGGCATCGGCAGTGAACATCTGCTCCCCTATGGCCACGACAAGGCCAAGGTGTCGGCCGAGTACATCGCCTCACTGGCAGACAGACCCTCCGGCAAGTTGATTCTGGTCACAGCCATCAACCCGACGCCTGCCGGCGAGGGCAAGACCACCACAACCGTCGGTCTGGGCGATGGCTTGAACGCCATCGGCAAGAAGACTGCCATCTGCATTCGTGAAGCATCGCTAGGCCCCTGCTTCGGCATGAAGGGTGGTGCTGCCGGCGGCGGCTACGCCCAGGTCATCCCGATGGAGGAGATGAACCTGCATTTCACGGGTGACTTTCATGCCATCACCTCGGCGCATAATCTGCTGTCGGCCATGATCGACAACCATATCTACTGGGGCAACAGCCTGGAGATAGATTCCCGACGTGTCGTCTGGCGTCGCGTTGTCGACATGAATGATCGCGCACTGAGACAGATCACAACCAGTCTGGGCGGTGCTACCAATGGTTTTCCGCGCGAGGCCGGATTCGATATCACGGTGGCCTCGGAGGTCATGGCCATACTGTGCCTCGCAACCAACCTGGAAGATCTCGAAAAACGTCTGGGGGACATCATCGTTGCCTACCGGCGCGACTTGACACCGGTGTACTGCCGGGACCTGAAAGCCGATGGTGCCATGGCCGTGCTGCTCAAGGACGCCATGCAACCCAATCTGGTCCAGACACTGGAGAACAATCCCGCCTTCGTGCATGGAGGTCCCTTTGCGAACATTGCCCACGGTTGCAATTCGGTTGTGGCCACGAAAACGGCATTGAAGCTTGCCGACTATGTGGTTACCGAAGCCGGGTTCGGCGCAGACCTGGGCGCCGAGAAGTTCATGAACATCAAATGCCGCAAGGCCGGTCTGTCACCGGATGCCGTGGTCATCGTGGCAACGGTACGCGCCATGAAGATGAATGGTGGTGTGGCACGCGAGGACCTGGGCGAGGAAAATGTGAAAGCCGTGCAACAAGGCTGCGCCAACCTGGGACGACATGTGGAGAACGTGAAATCCTTTGGCGTACCCGTGGTGGTCGCCATCAACCATTTTGTCACCGATACCGAGGAAGAAATCGAGGCCGTCAAACGCTATGTCGACACCCTCGGATCGGAAGCCATACTATGCAAGCACTGGGCGCACGGCTCGCAGGGTACGAAGGAACTGGCGACACGCATAGCGGCGATTGCCGATTCGGGTTCTTCACAGTTCAGCCCGCTCTACCCGGATGAAATGCCGCTGTTCGAAAAGATCGAAACCATTGCCAAGCGCATCTATCGCGCCGATGAAGTTCTGGCAGACAAGAAAGTGCGCGAGCAGCTGCGCCAGTGGGAAAAGGACGGTTACGGTCATCTGCCCATCTGCATGGCGAAGACCCAGTACAGCTTTTCAACCGATCAGAACCTCCGAGGCGCGCCGACCGGGCATTCGGTGCCTGTCAGAGAAGTGCGTCTGTCGGCCGGAGCGGGCTTTGTGGTGGTGGTCTGTGGCGAGATCATGACGATGCCCGGCCTGCCCCGAGTCCCGTCGGCAGAAGTCATCAGACTCAACGATTCCGGAGAGATCGAAGGCCTTTTCTGAACAGCGATCACATCCCTCGATATCTCACGACACCGCATGAATGTGGCAGAATCCGGCAGGGCTGTTTCGGCCCTGCCATTGTCTTGAATCCTGCGCATGTCACACGAATCGGATGAAGCCATCAGCGAGCTGCAGTTTCCTGCCGACTTTCTGTTCGGTGTCGCAACAGCGGCCTATCAAATAGAGGGTGCCGTGCTGGAAGATGGTCGCGGTGCGTCCATATGGGACACCTTTTCTCACACACCCGGACGTGTGCACAACGGCGATACGGGTGATGTTGCCTGTGATCATTACCACCGCTGGGCATCGGATCTGGATCTGATGGCCTCTATGGGAGTCGATGCCTACCGCTTCTCCATAGCCTGGCCTCGATTGTTTCCCCGTGGCAAAGGTCAGCTCAATACGCGCGGCCTGGCCTTCTATGATCGCCTGATAGACGGCTGTCTGGAACGTGGCATGAAAGCCTACCCGACCCTGTATCACTGGGACCTGCCGCAGGCGCTGGCGGACAAGGGCGGTTGGAAGAACCGTGGAACGGCTGATGCCTTTGCAGACTATGCCGCAACCGTCATGGATCATTACGGCGATCGCATCAGCGCTGTCTCGACCTTCAACGAACCCTGGTGTTCATCGATACTCAGTCATCTGTACGGTATACACGCGCCGGGCGAAAAGAATCTGGACGCCGCCCTGGCGGTACTGCATGGACAACATGTTGCCCACGGGCTTTCGGTCCAGGCCATGCGCGCCAGTCGTGACACCGTGCCATTGGGCATCGTGCTGAACCTGCAGTCACTGTACCCGGCCACTGACAAGGATCGTGATGTTGAAGCCTGCCAGCGACATGAAACCTTCCACAACGGCCTGTTTCTCGACCCGCTGTTCAAGGGTGAGTACCCGGCCGAAGCCATCAAGCATCTCGGCGATCGTCTGCCTGAAGGCTGGCAGGATGACCTGAACACGATTGCGCAGCCGCTGGACTACTGGGGTTTGAACTATTACACCCCTTTCCACATTGCCGATGCAGCGGACAAGGACGCGGACTATCCGGCGAGCATCCAGATCGACAAACCCGATGTCGTGCGTACCGATATCGGCTGGGAAGTGGACGGCAGGAGTTTTTACGATCTGCTGGTGGGTATCA
This sequence comes from uncultured Granulosicoccus sp., assembly GCA_965367215.1. GTDB lineage: Bacteria > Pseudomonadota > Gammaproteobacteria > Granulosicoccales > Granulosicoccaceae > Granulosicoccus. Next base: position 3,214 of record CBDUIJ010000128.1, on the reverse strand, counting down.
ATGAGCGCTACACGCTGCCACCGTGTTACATCACTGAAAACGGTGCTGCCTACAACCACGATATAAAGGGCGGTCAGATTGCGGACCAGCCACGCATCGATTACATGCAGCAACATCTGGGTGCTGTCCGGGATGCCATTGGCGCTGGCGTGGACATTCGAGGCTATTTTGCGTGGAGCCTGATGGACAACTTCGAATGGGCCGAGGGCTACACCATGCGCTTCGGTCTGATTCATGTCGATTACGGCACACAGACACGCACACTCAAGCAAAGCGCCCACTGGTATCAGGCACTGATCGAAGAGAATCGCTGACGCCTGCGGTGCAATGCCTGCCAAGCAGAACCAGGCGAACACAATGCGGGAGCAAGGGTTCATTGCCGCTAACCAGGTAACGAACGAAAGTTGCCATCAAGGAAAAGTGCGCACGAGTACCCGATACTGATCGAAAAAACCGGCATCAGCGTAATGCCGGTGGCCTTGTTGGCAGGGAACTTGTAGTGGATTCAGCACAAGCCGGAGGCACTGCTTGCACAGGTAGTTGTTTGAGTCACTGTTAACCGAGCTTTATGCCGGCTGTGTCTGGTATCCCACATGGAGGCTCGAGTTGAAGAATGACCAATATTCTGATCGTAGACAGTGACATTAATGCTGGCCAGGAAGCGTGCCAGAGCCTGGCCGCCGAGCGCCCTGACTGGACGGTTCAACACGCCGATTCGGGAACCCAGGCATTACAGCTGATTGCCACTTGTGTCGGCAGCAAGGCCATCGACGTCATCGTCAGTGAAGCCAATCTCAACGACATGTCCAGTTTCGACCTGCTTGAGCAGATTCGCCTGGAGAATGAACAGACCATCAGGCTGACATTGACAGCCAATGCCGACGCCGAATCCATTCTCGGTAACGCACGCGCCAATCAGAGATTTCTGCTCAAACCGTTTTGCGCAGCCTACCTGGCAACAACCATCGAACGCTCGGTACGCCTTCGCAAGTCGATGGCAAGCGATAATCTGAAAAAATACATGAGCTCGGTATCATCGATTCCGGCCATTCCGGCTATCTACGACAAGATGATGGCAGAGCTTGCCTCACCCCACAGCTCATTGCTGAAGGTTGGTGAAATTGTCGAAAGCGACACAGGACTGACACTGACGGTACTCAAGGTCGTCAACTCGGCGTTTTACGGTATCAACAAACGGGTGGAATCAGTAGGTCAGGCGGTGACACTCCTCGGGGTGCATCTGATCAAGAACATCACCCTGACCACCAAGGTGTTTGCCCGGTTTACCGGAAGCTCACTCAGCACGACTCGCCTGGCACAGCTCAATAGCGATGCCATGCGAATCGGTGCCTTGAGCAACCAGTTTGCCCGTTATGCCAAGCTGCCGCGAAGCTCGGTCGACCATTGCCAGATATCCGGCATGATGTCCAATGTGGGTGAGCTGGTGACAGCCGTACAACAGCAGAACGCCATACTGGACGGATCGCTGACCCCGGATCTCGTGGGTGCCAGCATACTGCATGGGTGGTTCATGCCGGATGCTGTTGTCGAAGCCGTCGCCCTGCAACATGAATCGCCGCCACGTAATGTGGATATTGTCACGCCTCTCATGGTGTTGCACAGCATCCGCTATCTGCAAGGTAACTTCACGCAAACCAGTGACAAGCAGCAGGAGCAGGAATGCAGGGCTTATCTCTGTGAGTTCATTCCGGAAGCTGTTGTTGAATCATGGCTGGATGCGTACAAGGCAATTGAACAATTAAGCGCTGCTGCTTGATTGGTTTAGTTGAACCAAAGGTCAAGAAATTCGCGACGGGCCCAACTCAAGGCAGGCGAAGCAGCATCTGCCACGGCGCCCAGGAAGTTTCGAAGTTCTCGCTTTCGAAATCGTTATCAAGAGCGATAAGCACCGTGTCGGGCACACCGGTATCAGCGTCGAGTAGCAGCACGTTGCCGTCCTCGGCGCGTAGCTCAAGCTGTCCGCTCGAGAAGTACCAGTTGTTTCCCCGCTCCAATGTCCAGTCGGTTTCCATTGACCATGGCGCGTCCGGATCCTCTCGCGGAAGCTGCCCCGCAGAGCTTTCAGGCGGCTCGGCCCGATCCCAGCTATAGCTGAAGGGAAGTGTGACGGTAACGGTGATCGCACGCCCATCAGTGGCATCCGAGCGCATGGTAAAGCTGCCTTCCAGTGAGGCGCTGACGATTGGCCAATCGATCAAGTCCGCGGCAACGAAGCGGCTTGTCATCCCCTCCAGTGAGAGCTGGCCATCAACCGTGTGGGTGACGAACTCGACATCTCGCGTTTCCCAGACGAAAAGTGGACCCGCATGCGGACTTTCCGTTTGCTTGCTGACGTAGCCAGAAAAGCTTGTCGCAAGCTCTGGAACGGTGTAGAAATCAAGCGCATCTGACTTGACCGTCTGGCCGTAGCGACCGTCGTAGGCAACAAACCCGCCGTTGCGCAGAATACCCTGATCAAGGCAAGCCTCGAAGCGGTAGGTGAAGGTGACAAGGCTACCCGCCTCATTCCCCAAGCCATGTTCTCGAATGAGCTCAGCACTGCCTTCGTCACAGGAGTAAGTATTATACTCAATGGGCAGGCGTTCGTAGGTAAACCATTGCTCGACAAGTTCCGCATCGAGCAGATCATCGGTAGCCAGAGCGAGTAGCGGCTCATTATAGCTGTTGCCTGCGAGAATTCCGAACGCCTGCGCCACAAGGCTCTCGTAGTTTTCACTGGTGATCATCGACAGCGATGACGATGGTGACTCGTCGCTGTCATCCGTGGAATCACAACCTGACATCATTGCCACAGTCGCAAACGTGCAGGCCAGACTCCATGGGATGGTTGAATATCTCACGCGACCGAACCCGGCACGTACCCTGTTCGACTCGGCACGAAGCATTTCACGACGTCAGCAACCATAAGATGTTTTCCCTTTCCTGTGGAACACTTAAAACGGAACACTCACGATACTAGTGCAAATGGCAACAGGCCGATTGATGCATATCAACGGCACCTTGATGGTTTGACTAGTCACATGGATTCGTTGACGGGCAGCGCAACGAATTACTCCACCCCAGTGAAGGTCTTGTCAAAATTCCCCGCCACCTGGTGACTTTTGCCGATGATGTCAGTTGTCCGGATTTATGAAAGTGTCAGGGCTACAATGACCATTGCATGCCTTGCAATGGTGGTATATTTTATTGCGAG
>CBDUIJ010000127.1:0-14579 GCA_965367215.1 uncultured Granulosicoccus sp. | reverse complement strand
CCTGAAGGGCTGGCTCACTATACCGAGCATCTCGTCTGGCAGAATGTGTTCGGTGTTGAATCCAGTGACGCAGTGCTGCATTCAAACGCCTGGACCAGCGACGCATACGCCTGGCAACGCGTTTCTGGTGATTGTGGGTGACGTCAGCGAAAAAGAGGTTCTGCAGGCCATCAAGGCTGCGGAAATCCCTGCCTTGCAGACTGACGAGGTGCATGAGCCATCACCGGTGCGTTTTCAACTGGCGGAAGCCCGATCCGAGGTTTTCAACGTCGACGTTGCCGGTGTGGAATCACGCATCGTGTTGCGCAAGGTGGTGGCTTTGGAGCAGCCGGTCGACTTCGATACTCTGGAGGTGCAGACCCGGCAGTTGCGTGAGGTGCTGATATCAAGCTTGCCGGGAGGACTGGCGGGCCCTTTGCGATTTGATGCCTTTGTCGCACGGAGCTTCAACATCAATGTGTTTCCACTGGATGAACAGCATTTGGAACTCTGGTTTGAAGCGACGCCGGATAGTGGTGTGACGCTGGACCAGTTGCAATCCGCATTCGAAGCAACTCTGAATGATTCAATGAACGGTATCCCGGTCAGCACCTTCGAGCGTATTCGGAAAAGATCCGAGTCTGACTGGCCCGACTGGGATGATGAGAGCGAGACCTCTCGGTGGATGGCGCGATACGTCATACGGAGAACGTCGAGTCTGCGTGAGCCATTGTCCAGCCAGAAGCTGCAAGGTCTGCAGGGAAGCTTGTCGCTGGATGCACTGAATCGATTACTCAAGACCTTTCAGGGGGATGGCCGCAAGGCTGTGGCTCTGATTCAAGACACGGATGGAGAAGAATAATGACGCGTACAGCGTGTGTGGCTCTGCTGCTGTTGATGCTGAGTGCCTGTGATTCCGGGAAGCTGCTTGTTCATGAGGGCGTCAGCGATACCGGTCTGGAGTATGCGTTGGTTGAAATGCCCGGCAACAAGCGAATCACGATACAGGTGGCGTGGCCCAGTAACTGGGCGTTTGATCAGGCTGAGAACCAGGCTGTGCCCTATATCGCCAGCCGCCTGCTGTTGGCTGGTGGTACGGAGGAATTCCCACCCAGTGTGGTGGAAGAGAAATTTGCCGACATTGAATCGGAAGGTTTCCTGATGCCATCGGCTGAGTATGTCTATGGCACCTTGCATTATTCGCCGGAACATCAGGATGAAACGCTCAAGATCGTCAATGCACATCTTGAAAGTCCGACACTGGACGAGAAATGGCTCGAGCGTATCCGTGATGAGTTCTCGGGACAGATGAACGAGGCGCGTCCCAAGGCTGCGAGCAAGGGATTCGAAGCCATGCGATGGGCGGTATTTGGCAGTCAGCCGGTGCGAGAATTCCTGTCACTGGATGTGCCCGGCATGATCGATGACGTCACGCGCGCAGACGTTGCAAAATGGGTTGAGTCCACCATCAAGCGCAGCGGTGCAATCATCGCAGTGGCCGGTGATCTGGATATCAAGGAGGCCGGTGTGATTGTCGACACCCTGTTCGATGGCGTACCTGAAGGCAAGGCCGGCAAGAAGGGGTCTGTCGAGGCAGACTTTTCTCCCAGACGACTAGTGATGCATGACCCAGAGGCAGAAGTCAGCACACTGTCATTCATCGCAAAGGTGCCGCCCACTCGAGAAGGTGGGGAGTCCGAGGATCTTGTGTTGAGCAGAGCTTTGGGCGGCGGAAATGACAGTGTGCTGTTCGAAGCCGTTCGCACGGAGTTGCGGGCCAGTTATGGCTACGTGGCGGGTTTTCAGGGGTTCACTGCAGATAATCGCTTTCTCCTGCTCTCCGGGCAGGTGGAGACCGGTAAGGTTGCAGAAGCTGAAAAAGTGATCAAGCTGGCATATGCAAGGTTCCTGGTGGAAGGTCCTGATGGCGACCTTCAGAAGCGCAAGGAGCCCTTTGAAGAGAGTATCAAGGAGTCGCGCAAGGACACGGGAACAATGGCATTTGTTGCATTGGTGGCAAAGCTTGAGGGGATGAAATTGGAAAAGATACTCGAACTGCAGGATGAGATGAAGGCTGTCACGGAGCAAAGTCTCAAGCAACGCTTGAGCGGGTCATTTCCAGGTGCAGATGAATTCATTGTTGTTGTCAGCTCACCCGATGCAAACGCATTGCCGGGGGCCTGTGTGATCACGGAACCGGTACAGGCCGTTGACTGTTAGGGGCGTGCGTTGAATACCGGCTGCGTTCGTGCCGCTACTCGAGTTTGAATGTTGCTGCAATGGGGGCGGGGCTGAGCGGATGTGCCGTGTGGTCGAGTGATGGCTCAGGCAGCGCCGCTGTCGAGAAAATTCGAGCATTACAAGCCTTGCCATACATTGATCAGTATCAATTCAGTTGTCGGGAAAACAGTAGACAGGGTGAATATAGTGATAGGTTGTGACAGGTAGCAGGCTGTGCGATCTGACGTTATTCTGACCGTCGCATCCTCCCGTGCTGCATGGGACCTATTCAGCACAATGGAAACGAAAATCACGCATGGAAATTGAAAAGATTGCCGAGATAGAGCATGCCACCTGGGCAGGTCGAAAGGAATTATTTCGCCTGGGAACGGCATTGTTGTTCATCATTTCCATTGTCCTGTTTGTCGGCTCGCTGACCGAGGGCGTCAGCAACATGCTGGTTGTTGCCGCCATGATCGGCGGTTACATGGCGCTCAACATCGGCGCCAACGACGTGGCAAACAATGTCGGACCGGCGGTGGGATCACGCGCTCTGACCCTGACCGGTGCGATCCTGATTGCCGCGATCTTCGAGGCCGCTGGTGCGCTGATAGCTGGTGGTGATGTCGTCAGCACGATCAAGAGTGGCATCATCAATCCTGACCTGATTGCCGATACGGAGACCTTTGTCTGGGTCATGACGGCAGCCCTGCTGGCAGGTGCCTTGTGGCTGAACCTGGCTACCGTGATGGGGGCGCCGGTATCCACCACACATTCCATTGTGGGTGGTGTGCTGGGTGCGGGAATTGCCGCGGGCGGACTGGGAATCGCTGACTGGGGGAAGGTCGGCCAGATCGTCATGAGCTGGTTGATATCACCCTTCATGGGCGGTGTCATCGCCGCTGCATTCCTGTACCTGATAAAACACACCATCATGTACAAGGCGGATCGTATTGCGGCGGCGCGGCGTATGGTTCCGGCTCTGATCGGCGTCATGGGCTGGGCCTTCGGTACCTACCTGATTCTCAAGGGTTTGAAGAAAATCGTGCATGTCGACTTCACCACGGCCGTGTTGCTGGGTCTGGTCGTGGGGCTCACCGTGTGGCTCATCAGTATCATCACCGTGCGTCGCTCTACCACCAATATGGAAAACAGCAAGCAGGCCCTCGACAAGCTGTTCGTGGTGCCCCTGATCTTTGCTGCAGCTCTGCTCAGTTTTGCCCATGGTGCCAACGATGTCGCCAACGCCGTGGGCCCGCTTGCGGCCATCAGCGACGCGGTGAGTACCGGTGTCATTGCCAGCAAGGCTTCCATTCCCATCTGGGTCATGCTCATCGGAGCTGTCGGTATTGCTCTGGGACTGGCGCTGTATGGGCCGAAGCTGATTCGGACCGTCGGCTCCGAAATCACAGAACTCAACCAGACTCGAGCGTATTGCATTGCGCTGAGCGCGGCCATTACCGTGATCCTGGCAACGCACTTCGGTCTACCGGTCAGTTCGACGCATATAGCCGTCGGGGCGGTTTTCGGCGTCGGGTTTCTGCGCGAATACATCAAGGCCAACTATGCCGTGATGGTCAGTGAAATCGAGCACCATCACCAGGGGGCTGATCGTGTGGAAGTCGAAGCCTTTCTGGCGCTGTTCGAGTCTGTCAATCTGGCGCAGAAAGGACGCATGATTCAGGAGCTCAAGAAGAACAAGGGGTCAGTCGATCTGACCAAGAAGGAGCGTCGTGCTCTGAAGAAACAATACCGTCACGAACTGGTCAAGCGCTCGGCCCTGCTCAAGATCGCCGCGGCCTGGGTCATCACCGTGCCGGTATCAGGCTTCCTGGCCGCCATGTTGTACTTCACCATTAGAGGCATGATGCTGTGAGTCTTCTCGTGACGCTTCGGATGGCGCCATGCTGAAAAGACTTCTGTTACCGGTTGTATTTCTATTTCTGGCTGGAGGTTTCTGGCTCAGCGCAGACTTCAAGACGATCTCTGCCGGAGTGGCAATCTTCCTGTTCGGCATGCTGTCCCTGGAGCAGGGGTTCAGTGCCTTTACCGGTGGTTTGCTGGAACGGGTGCTCAAGCGCGCCACGTCCAGTCATTTGAGAAGCCTCGGATTCGGGATGCTCAGCACAGCTGTCATGCAGTCCAGCTCGCTGGTCTCGGTCATCGCCATTTCCTTTCTCAGTGCCGGTCTTATCAGCCTTGCAGCCGGTATCGGCATCGTGTTCGGGGCCAACCTGGGAACCACTACCGGTGCGTGGCTGATTGCCGGGTTCGGCCTCAAGGTGGACATCGCCAAGTATGCGATGCCCATGCTGGTCTTCGGTATCGTGCTGCTTTTCCAGTCGAGTTCGAAGCTCAAGGGCGCCGGTTCCGTGCTCTGTGGTCTGGGCTTTCTCTTTCTTGGTATCTACTACATGAAGGAGGGCTTCGAGGCGTTCAAGAGCACGATCGATCTTGCGCAATATTCAGTGTCGGGCTACCCGGGCGTGCTGCTGTTCATGCTGATAGGTGTATTCGCCACCGTGGTCATGCAATCCAGTCATGCCACGCTTGTACTGATCATCACGGCGCTGGCGGCTCAGCAGATCACTTACGAGAATGCCCTGGCTCTGGCCATCGGCGCCAATATCGGCACGACCATCACCGCCATGCTCAGTGCGCTGAATGCCACGGCCAGCGGCAAGCGTCTGGCGGGGGCGCACCTGATATTCAATCTGGTCACGGCGCTGATATCGGTTGCGCTCATCTTCCATCTGGTCGATCTGGTGGACTGGACCGCGACGATGCTGGGTATCGCGAGTACGGACTACACCTTGAAGCTCGCCATATTCCATACCATTTTCAATCTGGGCGGGGTGCTGCTGATGCTGCCCTTCATCAACACGCTGGTCAGGTTTCTGGAGCGAGTCATTCCCGATCGTATTCCCGAGGTCGACCAACCCCTGTATCTATCCACCGCGTCGGCCGAATTCCCCAATACGGCAATCGAGGCCGTCAAGAACGAGACGCAGCGCGTCTACGATGCAGCAGTCGATATCATTTCCAGTGGGATGGGGCTGGCGAAAGAGGAGGGTGGCACCCGAATGCAGGCCGTGAAGAGCTTCAACGGCAAGCCATTGACCGGTGAAAGTAGTATCGATGCCATGTACGAAAAGCACATCAAGAGCATCTACAGCGCCATACTGGTGTTCATCAGTGATACGGCCTTCTCCCGCAAGGAAGAGCATGCCGCTACCTTGCAGTGGCTGCGTGAGGCCAATGTTCAGATCGTCGAGGCCATCAAGGACACCAAACATCTGCAGAAGAACCTCCAGCGGTTCATGGTTTCGAACAACCCGGATATTCGTCACAGCTACAACAAGATAAGGCGTCATATTGCGACCATCATTCAGGAGGTGCTTGACATACGGCAGCAGCAGGATGGCGTCATGGACATGCTGGCACTGGATGCATTGAAACTCACTATCGATGAACACAAGAACTCCATGGCCGATGAGATGACCAAGCTCATTGCCAGTCGCAAGATATCACCGCAGATGGGGTCATCCTTGCTCAATGACAGTACGTACGCGCATGATGTCTCCATGAATCTGGTATTGGCAGCGCAAACCCTGTTTGGTGCCTCTGAGCCGGAGCTGCTGCATGCCGCCAGAGCCGTGACGCTGGACGTCAACGACAGGGACACGATACTCGAGGAAACTACGACGCCGAAGAGTGATGGCAAGACGATGGTTCAAGAGTAAAGTCGATATATGAAGCTTAAGAAACTGATCAGAAAACTCGAAGACTACCTGGATGCCGATTCCAGGGAGCGCAAGGAGCATCGTGACGAGATGAAGACTCTCTTGCAGAAGATGAAGGTGAAGGAAAAGAATCTGGCAGCGAAGGCGCTGGTGGAATTCGATGAGAAGAAACTCGAAACATTGCGCAAGCAGATCGATATGGTTCATGCGCAGAGAAAGAAGGGGATCAGTGCGCTGAAGGAGCTGGTAGACAAGCACGACTCAAAGGACTGAATTCCTGTTGATGGCAAATCCGTGTACGCCCCCTGTCGATGATCCCGTAGCACTGGCTTCTGCGCTGACCGATATTGTCGGCAGAATGTGCGAGTCCACCAACCGCGGCAAGGTGGCAGATTATATTCCCGAGCTGGCATGTATCGATCCCAACCAGTTTGGCCTGTCCATCTGTCTGTGCGATGGCACGCAGCTGAACTACGGCGATGCGCAAACGCCGTTCTCCATACAGAGTGTCTCCAAGGCATTCACGCTTGCCGTCGCGCTCGGCCGGTTCGGAGAGGGTCTATGGCGACGGGTCGGTCGTGAGCCTTCCAGCAATGCCTTCAACTCGGTTGTGGATCTGGAACTGGAAAAAGGCAAGCCGCGCAACCCCTTCGTCAATGCCGGGGCCATCGTGGTCACGGACGAAATCATGGCAGGTCGCGCGCCCAGGGACGCGCTGGCAGAGATTCTCTGGTTTGTCAGAACGGCCGCAGGAGACAACGATATCTTCATTGATGAGTCGCTGGCCAAGTCCGAAAAGATCACCGGCCATCGCAACTGGTCACTGGCGCATTTTCTGAAATCGACCGGCAACCTGAAGCACGAATGTGAATTGACTCTGGGCACCTATTTTCATCAGTGTGCGATCGAGATGAACTGTGTACAGCTTGCACGCGCGGGTCGTTTTCTGGCGGGCTTGAGTGCCGTTGACGACCTGGTGTCCAGTAGTCACGTTCGCAGTATCAATGCCTTGATGATGACCTGCGGCCACTATGATGGCTCGGGCGAGTTCGCGTACCGGGTCGGATTTCCCGGCAAGAGTGGTGTGGGTGGCGGGATCATGGCGGTGGTTCCCGGCAAGGCGTCCATTGCGGTCTGGTCACCGGGCCTGAATCGCTTCGGCAATTCCAGACTGGGGACCATTGCCCTGGAAGAGTTGTCGCTGGCGGCTGCCTGGTCGGTATTCAGCGTCAATTGAGTCTTGCCTCTGTTTCGCAAGAGCTTGACACGTTGCGGGAAGCTCCCGAACATTCGATATGCTGTTATCCTGTCAACACGGATGATCTGTGAGTAATCGGTATGGCTTACAAGACACTACTGGCACACCTTTCCAATGAAGAAGTTTCCCCTGCAGTCTTGCAGGTGGCCTCTTTACTGGCCGAGCGGCATTCGGCCCATCTGGTCGGCTTGCATATCCAGCCGCCGCTCGATCTTTACGTCTCGGAACTGCCGACACCTATCGATCTGACACGCGAATACCTTGAAAGAATGCGGCAGAAAGAGGCCCGCTTGAAGGCACTGTTCGAGGCCGCCACTCAGACACAGAATTACGTCTCGGAATGGCGACCCGTTGACGCCATGACCGACTCGGTGCTGAATGCACTGGTGGAACAGAGCAATACGGCCGATCTGATCGTCATCAGTCAGACCGAAGGCGATAACAGTGATACGCGGTTCAGGCATCTGCCGGAGCATGTGCTGATGGCTTGCGGGCGTTCTCTGCTGGTGGTGCCTGTGGGTAGTGATGTCGATACCGTCGCCGAGAGAGTGCTGGTTGCCTGGGACGGGCGACGCGAGTCCACACGAGCGCTGTTCGGGTCTCTGCCTTTGTTGCGTCGAGCATCTGAAGTTCGATTGCACCGGATCAATCAACCTCATCAGGATCGACATCATCTGTCGGGTATTACCGAAGAGCTGGCCAACACGCTTTCGCGTCATGGCGTCTCTCTGGAGATCGTTCACTCGGACGCCCGTGGCAGCGAAATTGCCGATGAACTGATGGGTTTTGCCAGAGACATGGATGCCGATCTGATGGTGATGGGGTGTTATGGGCACAGCCCCTTGCGAGAGTTCGTCCTTGGCGGGACGACACGCACCATTCTGGCAAGGTCCCATATCCCGGTCTTGATGAGCAATTGAGATTCACAGCTGTGTTGAATTGCATCGTCATGCGTACAGCTTTGAAGCGTTATTGATCTGTATCACATTGCCGGTTCCGGCTATTTCATACCATCAATGAAACGTCGCCCAACCTTGTCGGTGAGATAATCCGTGACAGATACAAAGCTCATTCTCGTTTGTCCTTCGTGCAAGACCAGCAACCGGGTTCCGTCGAACCGCTTGGGCGATCATCCCGTGTGCGGGAAATGCAAGCAGCAGCTGCTGACTGCTCAGCCTATCGAGCTGGATAGCGCTGGGCTGGATGCCCTGCTGTCAAAGGATGAGCTGCCACTGATTGTCGACTTCTGGGCCGCATGGTGTGGTCCCTGTCGACAGATGGCACCCGCATTCAAGAGTGCGGCGGCGGCTGCCGGGCCGGGTGTCCGGTTTGCAAAGCTGGATACGGAGGCGTATCCCGAGCAAGCGGGACGTCACCAGATTCGCAGTCTGCCAACCCTGGCGCTCTTCATCAATGGCAAGGAGGTGGAGCGTCGCATGGGTGTGATGAGTGAGCAGCAGATTCTCGGGTGGCTGAAGGCTTTGGTATGACCATGTAGCCCGTAACGTGACAAACCGTGTTGGCGCGGTGACGCGATCGGGCTCAAATTTCCCGTACAGGGAGTACAATCAGCACACCCCACCAAGGTGAATGCGCTCCCGTGCGAATAAAAGTGCCCGATCATCTCGTCCCGCTGGACAGCATATTGCCAGAGGAACCATTACTGATGATGGGGGCCGGCCCGGTCCCGATACCGGCTCGCGTAGCCGCCGCCAACGGCATCGTCATCAATCACCTTGGCGAGACCATGTCTCAGATTGTCGAACAGGTGAAGTCGATGTCCCGCTATGTTTTCCAGACGGAGCATGGCCGGATACTGGGCGTCGCCGGTCCGGGCTCGGCTGCCATGGAAATGGCGGTGACCAACCTGGTCAAACCTGAAAGCCGTGTGCTCAGTATCGTCAATGGCCTGTTCAGTTCGCGTCTGGCGGATATGTCCGAACGCCTTGAAGCCACTGTCACCCGATTGCAAGTTGATGAAGGGCAGGCGGCGCAGCCCGATCAGGTCGAGGAATACCTGCGCAAGTACAAACCCCAGGTGCTGACCATCGTACAGGGCGAGACCTCGAATACGGTCTGTAACCATCACTTGCCGGAGATTGCCCGTCTGGCTCACGAGCATGATTGCCTGGTCATTGTCGATGCCGTCTGCACGCTGAGCACGATGCCGCTCGACATGGACGAATGGAATATCGATGCGGTCATTACCGGTGGGCAGAAGGGGTTGTCCTGTATCCCCGGAGTCTCGCTGGTGGCGTTCTCCGAACGTGCCTGGCAATTCATCGAGGGGCGTAACGACACCTTGAAGCACTGGTGCCTCGACGCGCGTCTGGCCTACCGGTTCTGGTATGAGAAGTCCTACCACTACACTGCGCCGGTATCCGGCATTCTGGCGTTGCATGAAGCGCTGCGTCTCATCTGTAGTGAAACCCTCAAGATCCGTTTCCAGCGTCATCAACGTTGTTCTCAGGCTTTGCAGAATGGCATCGAGGGCATGGGCTTGTCGCTGTATGTGGATCAGCCCGCGCGTCTGACATCCGTGCTGGGAATCAAGACGCCTGCTGGCGTTGATGCAACCGCACTGCTCAGGTACATGTCGCAACGCCACCGGGTGGAGATCTCCGGATCCTTTGGTGCGAATATCGTGCGCATCGGGCAAATGGGCGAACAGTGCCGGGCGCACAATCTGTTTCGCGCTCTGCATGCGCTGGGTAGCAGCCTGAATACCATGGGCGTGTCCCTGGATCTGCCTGCGGGAGTGGCGTCGCTGGAAAGCACGCTGGAACAATATGAATTTCCACCGGTACGGGCTGTCGCTCAGGCTGTGCAGAACTGACATAAAGGTCCGCGCCAGGTTTGCCCCGGGGTAGACTCAGTCATGGTCATGAATACAGTTTGCCCACAGCCCCTGAGCTTCATCCAGGATGCCACTGTCTGCGATGGTACAGCGATCGTGGCAGAAGGCGGCGGGCAGCGTGGTATCTATACCGCCGGGGTGCTTGATGCCTTTCTCAACGCGGGCTTCAATCCGTTTGAAGTGGCGCTGGGAGCATCCGCTGGCGCGCAGAACCTGTCGTCCTACTTCATCAGCCTGCCGGGCTATGCGAAACGCGCCATTGCCGAACTGACTGTCTCTCCTGATTTCATGGTGCCCTACCGATGGTTGGGCAAACGTGGGGTGCTGGACCTGGACATGTATTTCTCGCGAATCGTGGATGATCCGGTCTACCGTCTTCCTTGCGATGAGATCGACCGACTCTCGGAAAATCGACGGCTGATCATGGTGGCGACATCCAAGTCTGATCTGAGCGCAACCTACCTCGAACCGGATTCCAGTAATCTGCTGGTGCACATGAAGGCGTCAAGCGCCATACCCTTCCTGTACAAGGGTGGGGTACCGGTGGGCAAGCAGATTCTGGTCGACGGTGGCGTCGCCGATCCCTTGCCGGTCAAGAAGGCCTACGAACTCGGTGCACGCCGTATCCTGGTCATCAGGACAGTGCCTGGCGAGGACATGACCTCAAGCTGGCGTCAGCGATTGAAGACACTGCGTCTTCACCGGGCAATGCCGAGCATCGTGTCGGATATGCTCGAATGCCATGAGCAGGCCTACGAGGATGCCATGCAGTTCATTCACAATCCACCCAAGGGGGTCGAGATCGTGCAGATTGCCCCGGAGGGGCCCTTGCAGAGTCAGGTGGTCGGCAGCCGCTCCGAAGCACTGATGGCGGATTATGCCTATGGCTGCAAGGCTGGCAGTGAGATGCTTGAAAAGCTGCATGACTGGCTGGAATTGCCGGTGCCGAGTGACCTGGATTCCGATGAACCATCGATGATGGTATTTCAGAACAGTGACAAGGCTGTATTGCAGCCGCTGTCGCACTGACGCGATTACTGTTACCGCCGACAACAACGCTCCTGCGAAAGCCGGCGGAGTCATCAGCCAACCTCTGTTGCACGATCAAGGCCGTACCGACATGTTCGACATTCAGGCAGTGGTTTGAGCGCTGTCCGAATCCTCCAGCATTGTCCGTAGTGCATTGTTGACGGCATCTCCGTCAATCCGTTCGGCATCGAAGCCTGTCTCACTGGCTATCTCCAACAGCAGAGCGGGCACCTCGGCCTGCATCCCTATATACGCCATGGACCACTGATCGAAACTGCGTTCAGTCACAGGGTCACAGGCGACCATCAGCACTTCGGCGTGACGCTGATCGCACTGGATTCTCTCGAAGGTCTCTTCAATGGCGGCTGCAGGCCCTTCGAGAACCTGAGCGAAGAGGCCCCGGTTGAACATCAGCGCGCCGGTGATGCCGGCCCGCTGATTGAGTTGGCGAGCCGTATCGAGTATGTTTTCGATTTGCTGCGAGAGATATTCATCATCACCCTGAATGGTGTTGTGGCTGACGTACACCACGCGCATCAGAGGTTCACTCATGCGGTTGCATCTCCATCATGGATCTGTCTGGCACATTGGTCCACGAAGTTCGTGGTCGATCCGGCCTCCATGGGCCGTGAAATCAGATACCCCTGAACGGCGTCGCAGCCACCTGTCTGAAGACGCTGATACTGCTCGGGCGTCTCGACCCCCTCTGCCAGGGTTTTCATACCGAGACTGGCTCCCAGGCTGATGATGCAGGTCACCAGTGCCTGTGTACGATCATCAACGCCACCACGAACGAAAGACTGGTCTATCTTGACCTTCGTGAATGGAAAGCGGCTGAGATGACTCAGCGACGAGTAACCGGTGCCGAAGTCATCCATGGCAATATCAACGCCCAGTTGCCTGAGCTCGCTCAACTGCGCCAGGGCGGCGTCCGGATTGTGAAACAACAAGCCTTCGGTGACTTCCACTTCCAGTCGTTCTGGGGCAATGCCGCTGCGGCTCAACGCATCCTTGACGTGCCCGGGCAGCTTTCCATCATCGAACTGCAAGGGGGAGACATTCACGGCAACTGTCAGCTCTTCAGGCCACAGGCTGGCCTGACGGCAAGCCTCGAGGATGACCCAGGCACCGATTCGACGAATTTCCCCCGTATCTTCGGCGATGGGAATGAACTCGATGGGGGACACCGTACCTCGCACCGGGTGCTCCCATCGCAAGAGCGCCTCGAATCCTGCGAGTTTGCCAGTATGAAGGTCGACCTGTGGTTGATAGACCAGCCGGAACTGTTGCAAGGTCAGTGCCCTGCGTATGTCGATTTCGAGCGTTCGGCGCTGGAGAGCTTCCTGCGCCATATGCGACTCGAAAATGCAAGCCTGGTTGCGCCCCGAGGCTTTTGCCTGCTGTAGTGCAAGGTCGGCATGCTGTAACAGCGTGGCGCCATCTTTCGCCTCTTCATCAAACCAGGCGATACCAATGCTGACCCCGGTGTTGAGTTGTTGAGCGTTGATCAGGAAAGGTCTGCTGATCAGCTCCACGATACGCGCAGCGAGTTGCTCGACACCGCCAGGCTCTTCGTCTGCGGGCAGTACCAGCAGAAACTCATCCCCGCCGACGCGCATCAGTTGGTCGGTTTCTCGCGTGACACGGCGCAAGCGGCCGGTCACCAACCTGAGCAGGGAGTCGCCGGTGGCGTGACCCAGAGTGTCATTGATCTGCTTGAATCGATCGATGTCGATCAGCAGAATGGCGGCGTTGCCATTCGACGCGGGTTGCGCGTTCTGCGCGCCGGTTCGCTCGGCCTCCAGCCGGGACAGTAATTCATTCAACTGATGGCGATTGGCCAGACCGGTCAGTGTGTCCTGTTCGAACTCGTTTTTCTGCACGCTATTGTGATGTGGATCACTCACGATCAGCAAACGTCGATTGGCTCGCAACGGGCCGAATTGCAGCTGACGTGTTACGCCGCCGGCGATCTCCATGGTGATCGTCGAGTCATTTGTCCCTGCCAGGGCCTGTGTCAGTCCAGCAGATGGCTGGCCATGACATGTCTGGCTGAGGGAATGAAGGCTGCCTGAGACCACCACCGCATCACCCAGCAAGACTGCCAGCTGCGGGTTCGAGTTGTATAGTTGGCCCTTGTGGTCGAGCACGGCATAGCCCGCAGGTCCGGTAAAGGACGAGACGTCGAGTTCATGGGCCTGCCCTGCCGTTTCTGGCAGGCAGGCGGGCTGAGGCTGGCTCATGGATGCTTCTCCCTATGCCAGCCTTATCGACTCTACCGGGCAAGAGCTTGAAACGGACAGGTAACAAGCCTCTCCGAATCAAGGGGATATCGACAGGGCCATCATCGAGTTCAGTCCGATGCAGAACGTTTGCCGATAATCGCGAACAGGGCACCCTGTGGGTCGAGACCCTGCGTGATGAATTCACCACCAGGAATCTCGGTGGGGCCGTGCAGTACGTGTGCACCATTGGCGGAGGCGTATGTCGTGGCGGTATCGATATCGGCTACGCGGAAGTAGTAGTTCCACAGTGGGGTGGGTACTTCGCTGGGCTTTTTCATGATGGCGCCAATGAGGTAGTCATCCTGACGCAGCATCTCGTACATGCCCATGTCGCCCATATCCATTTCATCGGCTTTCTGCCAGCCGAACAACTCGCAGTAGAACTGTTTCGACGCGTCAGGATCGGTACTCAGCAATTCGTTCCAGGCACAATGGCCATCGGCAGGCTGGTACTTGGCGTATGAGTGGCTGGTATCGCCTGAGGCTGTCATCAGATAGAAAGGCACGCCCTGAGGATCTGTGACAAAGGCGAAACGACCCACCCCTTCCACATCCTGAGCCTCCATCAGCAGGCCGCCGCCGGACTTGCAGGCTCGCTTGACCGAATCTTCGACGTCATTGACGCTGATATAGCCGGTCCACTGTGGATAGGCGCCGTTCTCCAGCATCTCGTCAGTCAGATTCATGAGGCCGATTACCGGTACATCGCCCATACTGCCAATGCGGTAGTCCATGCCCGGCATGCCGCTGTCGGCAAATTGCCAACCCAGAAGGCCGGAATAGAATACCTGTGCAGCATCTGCATCCCGGGACATCAGTTCGTACCAGATGAAATCTCCCTGCTTGTTGCTCATGTCATCTCTCTGTTCAATGGGTGTCTTGTGACTCGGAATATGCTGAGTGCGCTCTTGTTTGGTATATCAGAAACCCGGTTTGCGAGAAAGTGAAGCTGCGTCATTCTGCAAGGTTTCGTTGATCAACAAGACTTTAGTATCATTTGAACGCTTGGGGGGAGACGAGGTGAAAGTCTGCTCATTCTGGCGTGCGCGACTGACGGTACAGTTGGGTGATGTGCATGCTCTGCAATCGCGACGTCTGGTCAGAACCGGTATATTGAATACCATGACTACACAAACAACTCCATTCCAGGTGCCGCAGGGTGAGTCGTTCGAACTTCTGCGGAATCGGCTGGCAGACCCAGCCGCACC
>CBDUIJ010000126.1:0-14678 GCA_965367215.1 uncultured Granulosicoccus sp. | reverse complement strand
TGTTGTCAAAATGCGCCTCGCCACCGTAGATGAAGCTGGTGTCATAGCCGTGCTCTTTAAGCACTGAACCCAGCGTGAAGAAATTGCGCTGCGATTTGCTCAGCTTGACGACACTGCGGGAGGGAGTGGGGAGAAAGCCGGTGGTTACCGCCTCGATTCCACGCACCGAACGTGTGCCGGTAGCGTACAGCTTGTCGAAGCTCAGGCCTTCTTCACGCAGGGCATCGATGTTCGGGGTCAGGTCGAGCCCGCCGAGTGAACCGACGAATTCGGCACCCAGGCTCTCTTCCAGAATGATGACCAGATTGAGTGGACGGTTCTGCGAGCTGGACGTGGTGGGTTTTGCCGGAATGGTTCGGTGCCAGGTGGAGTTCCCGTCAAGAAAGCTGTTTTCGGGTATGTGCATTTCCTGGCGAACGATGTTCAGGGCAAGCGCATCTGACATGTTGCCGTAACGTGCGCCGCCATCTTCTTCATGCCGCAACTCATAGGCTGCATAGGCGACGCTGTATGTGGAGTTCAGTGCCAGGTCATTGACCAGTGAGTCATTGGTCAGCGCCACCGTGGATGGATTGACCGGGCGGTGATCCAGGGTCGATCTGGCAAGGGCAACGCTGGTCAGCAACAACAGGACTGTCAGCGGTATCGCAACCACCAGGGACATCGGGGTGGCGGTGTGCATCATGTGGATGACAAGTCGCTGCATGGTGTAACCCACCGCGAGAATGATCGGTACGCCTGCCAGCAACTGCCAGCGATAAGCCCCCCAAAGAGTTCCGAGAAGCTCTTTCGGATGGCCGATGTATTCGAAGAACAGTACATTGGGACGGGCATCGAATTGCTCCACAAACGCCGGTGTCGCCATTTCCATGAAAGCCACAACCATGATGATGATGGCAATGTACAGCGCCAGAATCTGTTTCCAGCTTCCGAAGGTAAATGCGTTACTGGCCAGCAGTGGTATGAGTACGATGGCCGGTGCCAGCAACATGCCCAGCAACACCAGATCGAAACGCAATCCCTGTGTCAGCACGAAGCTCAGGGCGTCGCTGTGTTCGACCCGTGAATACCATAGACTGGTCAGAGCGGCTCTGGAGAGTCCGGTAATCAGGAGGACCACCAGCATCAGAAATGCAAACGGTCGCAGGTTCATCCATACATTGCTCATCAGTGAGTATCGCTTCGCGTTCTATCAGTAGAGATGAACAAGTTAGCGATGTGACCTGAAGAGGCGCTGAAGTGAAACTGAGGTTCTGCTGAAGATTGCTTTTGTCGGTGACGTTCGACGTTACTTGATTTACCGCAGAGGTCGCGGCACAGTATGCGGATGAAATTCTTGCATATCCATTCATGAAGCTGCTTCTGGTCGAAGACTCTCACCGCCTGCAGCGTTCCCTGGGAGCGGGGCTCCGTAATTCGGGTTATGTGCTCGATCAAGCCTTCGATGGCGATCAGGCATGGGCATTCCTTTGTGACTCGGACTACGATATCGTGGTGCTGGATCTGATGATTCCGGGTATCGATGGCCTGACTCTGTTATCCAGGCTACGTCAGGCAGGCAATACCTGTCAGGTCATCATCCTGTCAGCCAGAGATACCACCGAAGATCGCATCACGGGACTGGATGCCGGGGCAGACGATTATCTGGTCAAGCCCTTTTCATTTGACGAACTGCTGTCTCGGCTTCGAGCGCTCGGGCGACGTACGCGTACGACGGAAACCTCACTGAACTCGACGCTGCAGCTCAATGGTGTCGATGTCGATCTGAAAGAACGTATCGTGACCTTCGATGGCCAGCAGATCGTGCTGACGCCCTCGGAGTTCAATATTCTGGCCTTGCTGGCGCAGCGTCGTGGTCAGCTGTTTACCCACGACCAGCTGATCGACCGTTTGTATGATGCAACATCGGACGTCACCCGCAATGCTATCGAGGCGCACGTCAGTGCATTGAGACGCAAGCTGCGAGCTGTCGATGCGCCAGCGCTGGTGGAGAACCGGCGTGGGTTCGGGTATTTCATTGCGACAGGGAATACCTGAAGTATCGAACGATCAGCGCAGCGCTACACCTGCAGGAAATCGGCGGGCTGGCGACTCCATCAGCGATGTTTGCCGGGTTGCAGGAGCGTTGTCGTCAGGCCGTTCAGGCATTGATCGTTCCATCAATGCTGATGATCAGTCGTTCGTTCTCCAGTGTAGAGTTCAGCGTGCTCCCAAGCTGCTTGCAGCAGGATTTCACCAGAGACAGCCCCAGTCCGCTGTGCATTCCCGAAGTTCGAGAATGGTCCTTGCGCCATAGTCGCTCATACATGTGCTCCAGATCGGCTTGCTGCAAATCAGGGGCATGATTGCTGATGGAAAACCGGAAGTCGGTATCCGATGTCTTGAGCAGCTCGATACTCACCCGAGTTGCAGGCTGTGCATACTCCAGAGCGTTATCCAGCAGGTTGCCAACAATGCACTGCCATTGATCCAGGCCGATGACTGGCAGAGTCGAGTCGCTGACAGAGACTGATACCTGGATTTGTCGCTCATCGGCTTTACTCTGCAATCGTTGCGCGCAGTCGCGAACCAGAGCGTTCAGGTCAGGACAGGTGAGAAGCATGTCAGTGCCTTGTTCACTGCGACTCAGTTGCAGCAACGTTTCAACGATTCTTTGCATGCGTTCTGCAACGCTCAGGACATCCGTATTGAAACTCTCCTTGATGACGGGATCGTCCGGCCAGCGCTCCGATACTTCCAGCAAGGTTCGCAGTTCAGCCAGTGGGGTGCGTAGTTCATGGGCGACGTCTCCAGAGAATCGACGTTCGCGTTCGAATGCCGAATCCACTCGTTCCAACAGGACATTGACGCTCTGCGTCAGCTGTTGCAGTTCGATCACATCTGTCTGTGGTGTCAGACGCTGGTCGAAGCGCTGAGCGTCGATCGTATGCAATTCATCGGTGATGGATCTCAGTGGTTTCACCGCCTGCCTGATGCCTCGGCGGGCCAGTAGAACGAAGGCCACCATGATGCCCAGACCTGTCAGCAACAGTACGGAATGAACCGTATTGATCAGCGATTCGAGCTTGTCCCGGCTCATGGCCAGCTGCAGAACGAGCGGTTTGCGTTCAATGGACAGGACCTGGTCACTGCCTTCCGGCAGGTGTTCTGTGAAGATGGTTCCGCGATTTCCCGGAAATTCCAGAAAACGGGCGTCCAGTTCCAGGGCCTGGCCGAAGGTGCCACCCTGGTCGTAGTCCAGTCTCGGCACGAAGCGCTTTCTCATCAGGCGACCGGGTCGTCCATCAGGCAAGGTGATGTTGAGAAACTCCATGGCATCCTGCACATAGGGTCCGGGAAGGGGGTGGTCGGTATCGGGCCAGTATGAAAGAGAGTCGGATTCGATCACCACGTCGCCATTGTCGGCCAGGAGTTGGAAGTAGTCGGCATCCTCGTTCAAGGCGTAGCTGGGGAGGCTGGTCTGGTAGTTCTCCATCTCCACGCCATCATCACCGTCCTCGGCCAGGGCTATCAGGCCCAGCGACTTGGCGAGCATCAGCTCATCGAAGTCCTCTTCCAGCCGTTCGGCGATCATCACATCAAGCGCAATGCCGCCGGTGAGCAGCACGAGCAGTGTCACCGGCACAACGGAGCGGAATACGGACTGGGCAAAGTCTTTCATTCGAGAATAGTACACCGGAACCACGTCAATACCGCAGGGGCGGTCAGGCCCTTGGCGGTATTGGCTTGATCTTCAGCTGAACTTCAGTTTCCGCTCAGCAACACTTCAGTTTCACTTCAGGCAATGCTCAGATTCGGGGCCGATAGTATTGTCATGCCTGAATCCACATCAAGACCTGCACTGACCACTCCCACGGCCTCACGGCTCGTGATGATTGTCTGTGCGCTTCCCATCATCTGGAGCTCTGCCTCTCTTGCCGCTGATGACAGTTGTATCGACTGGCTCGACTACCAGCAGGCATCAAAGCCGGTTCGGTCTGAGCCTGCTCAGGAAAACACCGATGAGTTGCCCAGTGAACTGATCTTTGGTCGCATTACGGTCAGAACGGGCGACCTGTTCGATCTGACGAATGAGGCTGAAAACGCATTCATCAACTCGGCGGCAAATGCCCTGCATCCGAGTACGCGAACCACGACTGTTTTCAATGCACTACCGTTCAGCGAGGGCGACAGCTTCTCGGAAGAAAAATTGCTGGAAGCCGAACGTCTGCTGCGTGAGAAACGTTACCTGCGTGATGCCGTGGTCACGCCGCACCGGGTGTGCGGCAAACGCGTTGATGTGGAAGTGCGCACCATCGACAACTGGACACTGACGCCGTCGGTGTCAGTGGGTTCTGCAGGTGGTAACACGCGCTACGCTTTTGAAGTGCAGGATCTCAATGTGCTGGGCCTGGGCAAGGAGTTGCGTTTTCGCAGTTCACGCTCGAACGGGAGTCAGGAAACCGCATTCAGCTATCGTGATGACAATGTCTTTGGCAGTCGCTACCAGTTCGTGGCAGGGCTTGGTGATACCGATGGGAACCAGAGATACTCCATAGAAGGTGGGCTTCCCTTTTATTCTTCCGAGGCAGATCGTGCCTGGTGGGTTACTGCGCAGAAGGATACCCTGCCGTGGTTGGGAACCAGTGATCAGGCGGATACAGAGATTCCCGATGAATCACTGGAAAAGACTCACTTTGAAATCTGGACGGCCAGAAAGCTTGTGCAAAGTGATTACCCGGTCTCCAGGCTGGGCACAGGCTTGCGTTATACCAGTGAAAAGGCGATTGACGGTAGTAGTGGCGAGAAGCTGAATGCGGACACCGACCGCCGAGAGTTGTATCCATTCATCAGTGCCCAGTGGAGCCAGAATCGCTGGATCAAGAAGCAGAACTACCTGGGTATTCGCAAGACTGAAGATATCAATCTGGGATTGAGCGTCACTGTCGAGGCGGGCGCATTGCTCAATGGCCTTGGCAATGATGAAGATGCACTGCGTCTGGAACTGGACATGAGCCAGGGATGGTACGGCGGCCAGTCAGACTTGCACAAGGCCTCGCTGCATCAGATCCATTACTTCTCCGATGATGGTGCCGACAAGCAGGAGCTCAGTGCCCGCTACCAGTATTTCCGCTGGCTGAGTGATGTGGATCAACTGGATCTTCGTTTGACCGGCGAGATGCGTGAAGGTTTTTCACCTGTCGAACGCTTTGCTGTGGGTGGTGTGGATGGGCTGCGTGGCTATCCGGAGCGGTTCCAGATGGGAGATCGCAGGATCGTTGGCCTGGCTGAATATCGTCATATCACCCAATGGTCACCGTGGTCACTGGCTCATGTCGGCTTCACGGGTTTTGTTGAAGCCGGCCGTGCCTGGTCGGATGGTGATGAGGCCGACACGCTCGTCAACGTGGGCGTCGGTCTGTTGCTGGCGCCTACACGCAGCTCGCGTGCGGCTGTCAACCGCTTCGATATTTCCATTCCCCTGACTGATAACAACGACATCGATGACTTCCAGATATTCGTTGGTACTCGACTCAATTTCTGATAACGACATAAAACGGCATGTCCAATAATACAATTGCAGTACGAACGGTAGCTTCCGACTCGAGCCCGGCGTCCTTCATGAGTGGGTTCCACAGACCGAGCCTTCGTGCCCCCGCACTCATCGTCATGAGCGGTCTGTGGATCTGTCTGGTTGACAATGCAACCCTGTGGTCGGAAATCAGTCAACGACTTGCTCCCTTCGATGGCAATGCGCTTGGCTATGTGGCGACACTGCTGGGATTGATGATGGTGTTGCTGGTGCTACCGCTGATGCTGATCGGTCAGCGGTATGTACTGAAACCGGCCTTGCTGGCTGCCTTGTTGCTCTCAGGTGTGCTGGCCTACTTCACACGTCACCTGGGTGTCGTATTCGATCTGGAAATGGTTCGAAACGTGACCGAAACCGTTCGGGATGCCAATACGCAGGAAGGCCTCGAGCTGCTGTCCTGGTCCATGTTGTGGTCAGTGCTGACAACAACGGCAGTACCCGCAGCCATTGTTCTGTGGGTCAGAGTCGACTACGGAAGCATCTGGAATGACACCATGCGTCGACTGCTCTGGGCAGGTGGCATCGTGCTGGTAGCCGTGACGCTTGTGATGTTCAACTTCAGGTACATCACCTATGTGTCGCGGGAGAACAGTGATCTTGAAGTGTATCTGACACCGTTCTACCCGATCAAGACAGCCAGTCAGTTGGTGGCGCGCGCACAGGAAGCACGCGCCTTTCAATTTACCGAGCTGGGTAATGATGTCAGTGGCATGCCGGACAAGACTGATCGCACAGTGGGAATCATGGTGGTGGGCGAGACCGCGCGTCGCAGCAACTTTTCCCTCAATGGCTATGACCGACAGACCAACCCTGAGCTGGCGGCACGCTCGGTCATGAACTTCAGGAACGTGACCTCCTGCGGCACCTCGACAGCCTTTTCGGTACCCTGCATGTTCTCCTTTCTCGGACAGGATATTTACACCCCGGAGAAAGCCGAACAGCAGTCCAATGTGCTTGATGTCTTGCAGAAGGCCGGCGTGAAGACGGTCTGGGTTGACAGTAATTCCAGTTGCAAGGGTGTATGCCGACGCATCGAGAATACCAATCTGCTGGCTGATGCCGATGTGAGCAATCCTCTGTTTGTCGATGGTGCATGGCATGACGAGATACTGCTCGAGAACGTCGATCAGTATCTGGACAGCACGGCTGAGGATGTACTGCTGGTACTGCACACCATGGGCAGTCACGGCCCGGCCTACTACCGTCGTTACCCGGATGAATTTGCACGGTTCACACCCTACTGCCATAGCAAGGCGCCGCAGGATTGCACGGAAGAGGAGATCGTCAACGCCTACGACAACACGATTCTCTATACCGACCATGTGCTGGCTTCATTGATCGATCGTCTGGATGCCAGAGATGACAACAGTTTTCTGTTCTATTCATCCGACCATGGAGAATCTCTTGGCGAGAACGGTGTCTATCTGCACGGTTTGCCACGGTTTCTGGCACCTGCTGTGCAACGCGAGATTCCAATGCTGGCCTGGTTCTCTCCCGAGCTGCAACGCAGTCGCGCTTGGCCGAACCTGCCAAGTCAGGTCAGGCAGATTGATGATCTGGTGAATCACGATAATATCAGCGCCAGTCTGCTGGGCCTTTATCAAAGGCAGACCGCCCTGTACGAGCCCACTCTGGATCTGTTTACTGCTGATCGAATGTCAGCCGGATCGCTGAACCTGGTGTCAGACGAATGGTCTGCAGCGGAAGATGGTTTGTCGGGCAATTCTGCAATTCGTTGATGATGAACGAGCTGGAAGACAAGCATGCGGATATGGCGTTGCGACAGCTGTCGCGAATCCGTTGCTGTCTGTCACGGCGATACATCCATGATCTGATTGCCGGAGCGGGTGAACGCTCGCTGTGGATCTGGTCCGCACTGGAAGCCGGTGTTCCGATGTTGCCGGTCGAAGTTCTTCTGGTTCCGCTGACTCGCAGAGCACCAGGCATGGCCATGCGCTTTGTGATACTGGCTGCAGCGTTCTCCGGTGTCGGGGCCGTCTACAGCTATGCCATGGGGCATCTGGTACAGGGCTATCTGTCATGGGATGACAGTTTTATTGCCAGCAGCCTGTTCGGCCGGTTGATCAATGCCCTGGGACAATGGGGCGAGAGTCTGGTGTTTCTGGCCGCATTGCTGCCTCTACCGCTATTCATTTTTTCTCTGGCCGCCGGTCTGTTGCATGTCGGGTTATTGCCATTTCTGGCAACCGTTGTAATCGGTCGCGCCTTGCGTTTCTATCTGGTGACCTCGCTCACCATCCATTTCAACCGTCACTGAAGAACATGTTGATCAACGAATCCGAACAAACCGTACCGGCCAAGCATACCGGTATGACGAGACTGATCAAGGCAGGAGGCTACTCCGTGAAGGGGCTGCTTGCGGTCTGGCAGGGCGAGGCCGCCTTTCGGCAGGAGTGTCTGTTGGCCGTCGTGTCGCTGACCCTGTGCCTTGTGCTGGATCTGCAACGTGGCGATCGCATGTTGCTGGTTGCCATCACGCTACTGGTATTGATTGTCGAGGTTCTGAACAGTGCACTGGAAGCGGTGGTTGATCGCGTTGGTGCCGAGTTCCATGAGCTCTCCGGCAGGGCCAAGGACATGGGGTCGGCTGCCGTCCTGCTCGCCTTGCTGTTGTGGGGCTATACCTGGGTCGAGGTGTTGCTGAGCTTGTAGAGCGCATTGTCGAACTCGGTACGCAAGGGCCCTTGGCGTCGAGACATCATCGGCCTATAAGTGAGATGATGCAGGATTGTTGAAGGGCCTGTATTTCGATGACGGTATTGCAGATCGCGGTGGTGGGTGCTGGACTGATCGGACACGTCCATATCCGAACCATCAATTCCAATGACGGGTGTTGCCTGCAGGCGATTGTGGACCCCGGTGACAATGCCGCTGAGCTGGCCGCCACATACCAGGTTCCGCACTTCGACTCTCTGCAGGCCTTGCTGGACTCACAGCGGCCAGATGCCGTCATCATCGCCACACCCAACGCCTTGCATGTAGAGCAGACACGGCAATGCCTGTCCGTCGGCATTCCGGTGTTGCTGGAGAAACCGGTCGCGACCGATCATGCCAGTGGTCTGGTGCTGGCTGAGGAGGTGAAACGCTGTGGGGTACCCGTTCTGGTGGGGCATCACCGTGCGCACAGTGACATCATGTCCAGAGCCTGCGAAACCATCGCCAGCGGTCAGCTGGGGCGGTTGGTATCCATCATGGGCAGCGCGCAGTTCTACAAGCCTGCCGACTATTTCGAGCAGGCACCGTGGCGAAGTCAGTCAGGTGGTGGACCGATTCTGATCAACATGATTCACGAGGTACACAATCTGCGCATGCTGATGGGGGAGATCACGCATGTCCAGGCGATGGCATCCAGGGCGATGAGGCAGTTCGAGGTGGAGGATACCGTTGGCATCAATCTGCGTTTCGCCAGTGGCGCTCTCGGGACCTTCCTGTTGTCGGATACGGCTGCCAGTGCCGCCAGTTGGGAGCTGACATCCGGTGAAAATCCTGCCTACCCGCAGCAGCATGACGAGAACTGCTACTGGATTGCGGGGACCCGTGGCAGCTTGTCCGTGCCGACCCTGACGACGCGGTTTCACCCGGCTGAGCAGGAGTCCTCGTGGTGGTTGCGGATGAATGAGGCAGTCCGGGCACGAGAGCAGGTCGATCCTCTGTCGCGGCAGTTGGCACATTTTCTCGAGGTGGTGCGTGGAGAGACTGTGCCTCGAGTGAGTGTCGAGGATGGATTGGCGAACCTGCGGGTTGTCGAAGCGATCTCACTGGCGAGTACATCCGCTCGGATGATTTCACTGGATCAGCAGCAGATACGCCCATGAACCTGACAACGCCCATGAGCGGGATCGTGCTGATGATCCTGTCGACCCTGATCTTTTCCGTGCAGGATGCCATCACCAAGATGCTGGTGCAGGAATTGCCGGTAGCGCAGATCGTCTTCGTACGCTTCGCCGCGTTCGCTATCTTCGCCTGTCTGTTTGCCGCTTTCAATGGTGGCGTCGGAAAGGCCGTGCGCTCGCAGGTTCCTTTGCGACAGCTGCTGCGCTGTTTGCTGATGTGTTCGGAGATCGTGCTGTTTGCATTCGCCTTGCGTGTGTTGGGTCTGGCAGAGGTGCATGCCTTGTTCGCCTGCTTCCCTCTGGTGGTCGCGGCTCTGTCGGTTCCCATGCTGGGTGAAAAGGTCGGGCATCGCCGCTGGTTTGCCGTGATCATCGGCTTTGTCGGTACCCTGATCATTCTGCGGCCGGGTCTGGCGGTGTTTGATCCGAATGCGCTGATACCGCTGTTATGTGCCGTGATCTTCGCACTGTACAATCTGCTGACTCGGCAGGTCTCGCGACACGACAGCTTCGCAACCTCACTGCTGTATTTCGGCGTCATTGGTGCCATCGCTTCCGGCGTGGTTGCCATATCCCTGTGGGAACCGCTCTCTCCCGATACGATCAGGTTGCTGGCCATGTTGTGTGCCACCTCGATATGCGGGCACATGATGTTGATCAAGGCACTGCAACTGACAGAGGCGGTCGTGCTGCAGCCATTCCACTATCTGGTACTCATCTGGGCATTGACGATCGGGTACGTGTTCTTCCAGGAAACGGTCGACTGGCCAACCTTGCTGGGTGCTGCCATCGTGGCTTTCAGCGGTGTCTATGTTGCCTATCGGGAATACGTGCTGTCACGCAGCAATGCCCGAACGCAGGGTGTAGGCTGATTTACCTGACTGACCTCCAGACGATCGAGTTGCAAGCGATGACTTCAGTGAAACCCGATGCGGCCCTGTTCGATATGGACGGCCTGTTGATCGACAGTGAACGACTGTCGCTGCAAAGTTTTCTGGCCACGTGTTCGGATAATGGCCTGGCCGATCAAACCCCGCTGTTTCTGAGTATCGTGGGTAGTAATGAGGCCGCCTTGATGGCGATACTGGGTGACGCCATCGGGGAACAGGTCGATCTGCCGGCATTTCGTGCTGACTGGGCGCAGCGTTACCATGCACTGATTGCCGATGGTCAGGTGCTGCTCAAGCCTGGTGTTGAAGAGCTGCTTGAATGGCTGGCATCCGAAGGCATCAGAATGGCTGTCGCTACTTCCAGCGCCACGCCCATAGCCGCCCTGAAACTGACTCGCACTGGCATCATCAAACGCTTCGACTATATCGTCGGCGGAGACATGGTGCGCCACAGCAAGCCGCACCCGGAAATCTTTCTGACCGCGGCTGCGGCGATAGAGGCTGACACCTCGCGAACGCTGGTATTCGAAGATTCCTTCAATGGGGTCAAGGCAGGCGTCGCTGCAGGCTGTACGGTATTCCAGATTCCGGACCTGGTGCCACCGACAGCGGAGCTGTTGAGTCTCGGGCATCGAGTCTGCGACAGTCTGCATCATGCCCTGACGATACTGAAGAACTCGGACTACACCTTCAGCGAGACCTCTTCCTGCTGATTGCCGGCCTGCCGCTTACCGGTTTCGCGCAAGGCTGATCGAGCGTCACCTCACAGTTGCTGGCTGTGAATCGCTACTGTTTTGTCAAACAGCAACACAGCATTGACGAAAAACGCCTTGTTTCTTGAATAACGTGTCATTTGATGACATTGCGCTGCCGATACGTTACGGGCACGCTCGCAATCGTGTCCGCACAGCGGGGTCAAACGGCCCCGAATCTGGCAAATAGTGTGATTTAAGTCATGTTTGGTCAGTCACAAATAGTCCTTTCTTGACTCAGATTAGGCCCGTACCTAAAGGTAATGGTGCAAATCCGTACACTTTTTCTCTCACTTGCAAAAAAAGCATAGATATTAGCTGCTTTTGTACTGTTCTGGCATTTGTGACGAGCGTACATTGCAGTTGTTGTAAATACCGCATCAATTTGAAAAATCTCCCGGAGGAGAAATATGCGAATGCAAAAAAGTGCCATCGCCCTGACCGTCGCTGCCATGGCAGCCGGCGTCTCGCTGTCCGCCAGTGCCGAAACCCTGACCATTGCTACCGTCAACAACGGTGACATGGTGCGCATGCAGAAGCTGACTGACGACTTCACCAGCAAGAACCCCGGCATCGAGCTGGAATGGGTCACGCTGGAAGAGAATGCTCTGCGTCAGAAGGTCACGACGGATATCGCTACCAAGGGCGGGCAGTTCGACGTCATGACCATCGGTACCTACGAAGTGCCTATCTGGGCCGATCGCGATTGGTTGCTGCCACTGGAAGGACTGGGCGATGACTATGATGTTGACGATATCCTGCCAGCCATCCGCGGCGGTCTGTCTGTTGACGACAAGCTCTATGCCGCACCTTTCTATGGTGAGTCCTCCATGGTCATGTACCGCAAGGACCTGATGGAAAAAGCCGGCATGGAAATGCCTGAAGCACCAACCTGGGAATTCATCGGCAAGGCAGCTCGTGCCATGACTGACAAGGACAACGAAATCTACGGTGTCTGTCTGCGTGGTAAAGCGGGTTGGGGTGAGAACATGGCGTTCCTGACTGCAACAGCCAACTCATTCGGCGCGCGCTGGTTCGACATGGACTGGAATCCGCAATTCGATTCGCAGCCATGGGCCGATACTCTGAACTTCTACGTTGACCTGATGAATGATGCCGGACCTCCAGGATCATCTTCCAACGGCTTCAACGAAAACCTCACATTGTTCCAGAACGGTCAGTGCGGCATGTGGATTGATGCAACGGTTGCAGCTTCTTTCGTAACCAATGCAGACGATTCCAAGGTTGCCGACCAGGTTGGTTTCGCACTGGCACCTGACAACGGTCTGGGCAAGCGCGGTAACTGGCTGTGGGCATGGTCACTGGCAATTCCTGCCGGTACCGAGAAAGAAGAGTCTGCCAAGAAGTTTGTTGCCTGGGCAACCAGCAAGGCTTATGCAGAACTCGTAGCAGCCAACGAAGGCTGGGCCAACGTACCTCCGGGCACACGTACTTCACTGTACGAAAACCCTGAGTATCAGAAAGTGCCTTTCGCTGCCATGACATTGGCGAGCATCCAGGCTGCCGATCCAACCAATCCTACGGTTGAAGAAGTACCTTATGTTGGCGTCCAGTTCGTTGCCATTCCTGAATTCCAGGGCATCGCAACTTCCGTTGGCCAACAGTTCGCAGCGGCTCTGGCCGGTCAGAGCAGTGTCGAGGAAGCTCTGAAGAATGCACAGTCACTGACTGAGCGTGCAATGAAGAAGGCTGGCTATCCCAAGTAGGTTTGCGGTATAAAGGGTAGTACAGTAATAAATCAGTAAGCCAAGGATGGATACGCCCCGTGAGGGCAAGGGCAGGGACGCCCCTTTGGCTTTTTCCAGCAAAACACTTTAGCCTTGCAGTGTATTGTCGGTTGGGTGAGAACCCAGTTGCAGTATCAGTCAGAGGCATGATCCGAGCCGGTGACTGTAAGCTTGTAAACGCAGCCGCGAGAACAGGGCTGTTCCTATTCGTCCGGATTGACGGAGGAGATCATGTCAACCACCCATTCGCGTACCGCTGGCAAGGCGATGATATCGCCCGCAGTCATCCTGCTTTTTCTATGGATGATTGTACCGCTGGCGATGACGCTGTACTTTTCATTTCAATTCTACAACCTGTTGGATCCGGTCAAGTCGTTTGCCGGCTTTGCCAACTATGAGTACTTTCTCACCGACCCTGCATTTTTCGAGGCGCTGGGTAATACACTCATCATCGTGATAGGCGTGCTTTGCATAACGGTGATCGGTGGAACCCTGCTTGCATTGTTGCTCGATCAGCCCATGTTCGGCCAGGGCATCGTGCGCTTGCTGTTCATCGCACCGTTCTTCGTCATGCCCACGGTTTCGGCTCTGGTGTGGAAGAACATGTTCATGAACCCCACCAACGGTCTGTTTGCCTTCCTGTCCAAACTGGTCGGCTCGACACCCATCGATTGGTTGGGCCACCATCCGCTGGCTTCGATCGTCATGATCGTCTCCTGGCAATGGCTGCCGTTTGCAACCTTGATTCTGCTGACCGCCATGCAGTCACTGGATAGTGAGCAGATCGAGGCCGCCGAGATGGATGGCGCCAGCGCCCTGTCACGCTTCTTCCATATCATCGTGCCGCATCTGGCCCGTGCCGGAACGGTCGTCATACTCATTCAGACCATTTTTCTGCTGTCGATATTCGCGGAAATACTGGTTACCACGGCTGGTGGACCGGGATACGCATCCACAAACATTCCGTACCTTGTCTACATGCAATCGCTGTTGCAGTTCGATGTAGGTGGTGGTTCGGCCGGCGGTATCGTCGCTGTCATTCTGGCCAATATCGTTGCCATCTTTCTGATGCGCCTCGTCGGCAAGAACCTGGATCTGTAAGGAGCATATCGTCATGGCAAGACAAGTCACTTTAAACAGACGCATGGTCAATACGGCTGTCGCCTGGGCGTTCGGTTTACTGATCTTCTTTCCGATCTTCTGGACGATACTGACCAGTTTCAAGACGGAAGCAGAAGCGATTTCACTGCAGCCATCCTTGTTCGATTTCGACTGGACAATGGAGAACTACCAGGAAGTCAACAGCCGTTCGAACTACCCGCGCTACTTCATGAATTCAGTCATCATCGCCTTCGGATCGGTGATTCTGGGTCTGATCATTGCCGTACCGGCTGCCTGGGCGATGGCCTTCGTGCCCTCGAAGAAGACCCGCGGTATTCTGATGTGGATGCTGTCCACCAAGATGTTGCCGCCGGTTGGTGTATTGATCCCCATCTACCTGTTGTTCCGTGACTGGGGACTGCTCGACTCCCGTGTCGGACTGGTGTTCGTGCTGACGATGGTGAACCTGCCGATCATTGTCTGGATGCTGTTCACCTATTTCAGGGAGATACCGGGCGAGATACTGGAAGCGGCAAGGATGGATGGAGCTTCGCTGAAATCCGAACTGATACATGTACTGACCCCCATGGCCCTTCCCGGCATCGCCTCGACAATGTTGTTGAACGTGATCCTTGCCTGGAACGAGGCGTTCTGGACACTGGTACTCACCACGACAAATGCAGCACCCTTGACGCAGTTCATTGCCAGTTATTCCAGTCCGGAAGGCCTGTTCTACGCAAAGCTCTCCGCTGCTTCCACGA
>CBDUIJ010000125.1:0-14708 GCA_965367215.1 uncultured Granulosicoccus sp. | reverse complement strand
ACCGTTGCAAGCAGAACCCTCACAGAGCGCTGTTCACCGCGGGCTGTCAACTCAGGCCGCCGCCTTCTGTCGATTCAACACATCCGCGCTGACGACCTTTTCGATAGCCATGGTCAGCAACAGGGAACCGTCCAGTTTGTAGGCGCGTTGAATGAGTTCTCGCGCCATTCCATCAAGATTGTCCGGCGGTGCTTCGAAACTGTCATCCGACAACTCCAGCACATCACCAATCCTGTCAACCAGCAGGCTGAAGGCCCCCAATTGCGTCTTGACCACGATGTTCATCGGTACTTCCTCAGGCTGCCTCTCCGGCAATTCCAGCAGGCTGCGCAGATCAACGGCTGTCACGATCTGACCACGCAGGTTGATCAGGCCCTTGACCACATGGGGTGCCAACGCTACCGGCGTGATCTCCTGAAACCGGATGATTTCCTGAACCAGCTCGACTTCGATTCCGAAGTAGTACCGATCCAGATAGAAGGTGCAGTAGGTCTGTGGCTTGGATTTGCTCATGCCGCCTCTTCCAGGTCGCTGATCAGGCCGGATGTCGTACTGATGAAGGCTGACACATCCAGTAATTCGGTAACCTGACCGTCGATGGCGGCGGTCCCCAGTACACCTTCACGACTCGACTTGCCGCGGGTGTGCAGCACTTCATCCACCACGTCTATGATCTCCTTCACGATCAAACCCACCTGGCTGCCTTCCTCACCAAACACCACGACCTGTATCAGGCTGGCATCGACCTCCTGCTCGTCATGGGAAGCACGGCGCTCATGCAGAAAGTCCGACAGCTGCACCAGCGGCAGAATCTGTCCGCGGTACTGCACGACCACGGTAGTGCCTGCTCTCTCGGTACGCTCCAGTTCGAACTGTTCGAGTCGGGCCACACGATTCAGCGGGATGGCCAAACGGCCATCACTGGCGGTACTCACCAGCAGCAGGGTCTCACTCTTGCCGACTTTCTCCGCAACACTACTGACGCTCAGGCTGACCGTTCGATCGGGACTGTCACTCATGACTCGGGCACGCTGCCCTATGCCAAGGGTATCGAGTATCAGAGCCACACGTCCATCACCCATGATGGTGGCGCCGGCAAACACCGGGATGCACTTGAGCGCTTCGGTCAAGGGCTTCACGACGATTTCCTGAGTATCGTTTATCTGATCCACCACCAGGCCGAAGCGACATTTCTCAGCCTGTAACACCACGATGTTCAGGGCGCCCTCCTGAGGAGTGTCCAGCATGAGTTCCTTGTTCAGATAGACGATGGGCAGCAGCTGCCCGCGCAGACGATGTACCGGACAACCGTGTATGAATTCGATGGCCCGAGCCTGATCCTCCTCATCGATACGAATGAGCTCGATCAGATTGACCTGAGGAATGGCGAAACGCTGTCCACCGGTTGACACGATCAATGCGGGGACGA
This sequence comes from uncultured Granulosicoccus sp., assembly GCA_965367215.1. Taxonomy (GTDB): domain Bacteria; phylum Pseudomonadota; class Gammaproteobacteria; order Granulosicoccales; family Granulosicoccaceae; genus Granulosicoccus. The sequence goes on along the minus strand of CBDUIJ010000125.1, from coordinate 13,279 downwards.
TAGCCAGGGTCAATGGCACACGAATCTTGAACACGGTACCGCGGCCCACTTCGGTATCAAGGTCGATCGCACCACTGATCTTCTCGATATTGGTTTTCACCACATCCATGCCGACACCACGCCCCGAGATATTGGTGACAGCCTCCGCCGTGGACAGACCCGGCAGGAAGATCATCTTGCAGATTTCCTGATCCGACATGCGTGAAGCCTGCTCGACCGTGACCACGCCGTTCTCGATGGCCTTCTGCTTGATGCGCTCGGGGTGGATACCACCACCATCATCAGAGATTTCGATATGCACCTGCCCGCCTTCGTGGAAGGCGCGCAGCAGCAAGGTACCCTCGGCAGGCTTTCCGGCAGCCAGACGCTGCTCGGGAGATTCAATGCCATGATCGACAGAGTTTCGGACAAGGTGTGTAATGGGATCCTTCATGGCTTCGATCAGGCTCTTGTCCAGCTCTGTCGATTTGCCTTCCATTTCCACCCGGATCTGCTTGCCACAGGCGCGCGACAGATCGCGTACCACCCTTGGCAATTTGGCCCAGACACTGTGGATGGGCTGCATGCGAGTCTGCATGACCCCTTCCTGCAACTCACTGGTAATCAGATTGAGTCGTTGCGCCGCGGCCACGACCTGGGTGTTTTCATGGGCTCCGACGTATTCGACGATCTGGTTGCGAGCCAGAACCAGCTCACCAACCAGATTCATCAATGAATCCAGAACCGGAACATCCACGCGTATCGACGCCTCGACGATACCGGCAGAGGACTTCTCCTCTCGAGCGGCAGCAGGCTTGCTGCCTGACGTTCCTGGCGCCTTGGCAGCGACCGTCGGTGTCTGCGCGACGTCAACCGCACTGGCATCATTCGCGGAATCATCCGAACCCGTCGGCACATCGAGAACCACCGTCTCCACCGGTAGCGCTCTGGCAGCGGCTGGTGGTGCCGCCTGCAAGGTGGAGCCGCCCTTGATTTCGCCATGATCCTTCAATTCGGTCAATTGATCGATCAATCGCGAATAGAGCTTTCTTCCATCATGACCATGATCCGAGATCTCGGCCAGCATCGCACGGACTGCATCTACCATGGCAAGCAGACCGGTCGCGATTTCTTCGGTCATGCTGTATTCGCCGTCACGCAGCTTCACCAGCAGGTTTTCACCGATATGCGTGACTTTTTCCAGCCTGTCGAAGCCGAAGAACCCGCAGGTTCCCTTGATGGTATGCATGGAGCGGAAGATCGACGATAGCAATTCGCGATTATCGGGCTGTTCTTCCAGCTCTATCAGTTCGCTGTCAACGCGGTCCAGGTTCTCGTAGCTTTCCTGCAGAAAGTCCTTGAGCACCTCCTTCATCTCGTCGTCCAGCTCCATGACGACTGGATCTTCCGGGAGTTCCTCTTCGATGACGGCTGCTGATTCGACGGCAACGGAGGATGCTGCTGCAGTCGCCTCGGGAGCGGTGGCCGCCTCCATCAGAATTTCCGCCTTGCTGCGCAGTCTTTCAAGCAGCTCGCTGACGTTGCTATCCTCGGCACCACTGGCAGCAATACGCTCGATCAGTCCACGCAAGGTGTCCGCCAGCTCGATCAACAAGTTGATGGTGTCGTCATTGACCGCCTCGATTCGCGCCAGCAGGCCATGCAACACCGATTCACCAGCGTGTGCCAGAGTTTCGATACCGGAGAACTCCATCAGACCCGCATCGGCCTTGAGGGAGTGCAGCATGGACATGATGTGAATCAGTGCCTGACTGTCATGCGGACTCTCCAGCAAGGAGGCAAGTTCGGAATCCAGCTGGTTCAGACCATCATTGCTCTTGGACAGAAACTCTAGAAGTACATCAGGCATGGTACGTGTTCTCGAATACGTAGCTCTAGGAGCCGGGAACTGCAGCAACTAGACAGCTATCGACTCAGGCGAACGTGACTGAACCGTTAGCCACGTCGTTGACGTTAGCTGACCGGCATCGCCTGAACGGGCAGACCTGATTACTCGGCAATACCGATCCAGCCGTGCAGGCCAGTCCGGAACGCCCGGTGCCTGGCGAACATCCATCCCACAGCATCGAGCAACTACGTTGCTTCCAGATAGTGGTTCAACAGCTCCGTCAATTTCGTACGATCACAGATGAGCTGCTTTTCCAGCAGGTCGACATTCATGGCCTTGAACAACTCGCCGGAGTCGTGGGGCGGCCGCACCGCAGAGCACAGAAACACCTGTGTCTGCGTCAGATCACAGCTATCGTGCAGATCACTGATGAATTCCAGTCCTGTCATTTCTGGCATGTAGTAATCCACGATCAGCAATCGAGGCGTATTTTTCTTCAGATAATCAAGCGCTTCATCGGCTTCCGTGAACAGGCGTGACTTGTGGTTACCCTTGCTCAGAATCCACGACACGATTTCGACAGTCAGTGCGTCATCATCGACCAGAACAAGCTCATTGAGAGGGCATATGACTTCCGCAGAAGTCGCCAGACCTGCACTCATCAATCAGTTTCCCCTTGGCCGTTCGATCCCGAAATCACTTGCTCCGTCTCCAGACGATGCTTGAGCTTGTCTATCGATGTGTGAAGCCGAGACAGGCAGAACCGACAATCAGCATCAAGCATCATGAGTCGATCAGCGGATTCTGCGATGAAGGCATCATCATCCGACTCCAGGATTTCCCGGTACTGATCACTCAGATCCTGAAAACTGGCACCCAGCGCGGCACTGAAACCATTGACGATTGCCAGAGAAGCCCGCAAGTCATGTGAAGACATACCCTGCACACCAACGCTACGCCCGCCTGCGAGGGAATTCGACTCATCGCCGGCCGCGCGCTTGTCCTGCAGCGAGTCATCAGTGGGCACAACACTGTCGATCTTCATCTAGTCAGCCTGTCGGTTGAGCGATTAACGTGCGTATACAGCTGGAAATATCGACCAGCTCGCATGCTTGTTGAGCCGGTGACACCTGTTACACACAACTAAAGCTGGTATCGACCACCCAGACCGACTCTTGAAGAGCATCAGTACCTTCTGGTCAGACGAAAAACCTGCCAATCCTCGGCAGCAAGCCCTACGGCCGGGCCCAGAGGTCGCCGGAAAACTTCCGCAGAAGGATTCGTGACAGTCTTGTAAACAATCGTGCAAGCACCGCGCGAGCGGCACTGAGACAACCGTCGGTAGGTATCATCCAGACAACACCTCAAAACTGGAGCACCGGGCAATTCGCCTGCTGCCAATTGTTGTAGAACCTCGGGAGAGATCCATGTCATTCAACCTAGTCGACCTGGTAAAGGATCAGATCAGTGATCAGTTACTCGGCACCATGGGCGGTATTCTCGGCGCGGAAGCAAGTCAGACAAGCGGTGCTCTACCGGGCCTGCTCAGTGGACTGATGAACGCAAGCAGCCAACCAGCCGGTGCCGGCGCCTTGCTGGAGGTGCTGTCATGAAATGGTTGATCCCACTGGTCGCTGTGCTGGTGCTGGGCTTTCTGGGCATGCAGTATCTGGGCAATGACGAAGACGCCGTTTCGGAATCCGTCAGCGATGTTCAGAATACAGCGACTCAGGCGGCAGGCAATTCAGCTACCGATGTTCAGACCAGTGTGCAGAACACGGTTGCTGACACAGTGCAGAATGCCAGTGCCCTGTCCGCAGAGGCGCTTCAGGCCGCTCAGGCGAGCATGCCTGCCGGCATTGACCTGACCAGTCTGACGGGCAGTCTGGAAAGTGTATTCGGCTCGACCAGTGACGCCCTGTCAGGCATTACGGATGTCGAGTCAGCCAGAACGGCTGTCTCCGGAATCGAAGCGGCCAGTGACAAGCTGAGCGGCTTGAAAAGTGTCATCACACGTCTGCCCGATGCGGCCAATGGTCCCATCAACGCCATCGTGAGCAATGGCATGGCAAGCCTCAAGCCCTTGATCGACAAGGTCACGGCCATTCCGGGAGTTGCCGAACTGGTTCAGCCCGTTCTCGGCCCGATGCTGGAAACCCTGCAGGGCCTGACGAGCTGATCCACATTACTCTCTAACCGAGAATGGTGACTGCGGCGCTACTCGGGGATGCTATCCCCGGGCGGTGCCGCTCAGACTTCATGCACGGCGCGAGCAAACGCGCCGTGCCGGTTCAACCTTGCAGCGCCTGCATGGCCGCTCGCAGCGAACCACCGTGTTCATCCAGACGCTCGCGCCCCTGTTCGGCACTGTCGCCCAGCGCAATCAATGCCGCAAGCTTCACCCAGCCATCCGCCGCCGCAACGGCCGCTGCGGCTGAGGCATCGTCAACGTTCGGCAATACACCTTGCAACAGTCGGATGCGTCGCTGATCCAGCTTGCGATTCACGGCAGCCATATCGACCATCAGATTCCCGTAGGTACGGTTGAGTCGGATCATCAAGGTCGTGCTGAACAGATTCAAGGCAATCTTCTGCGCAGTACCCGCAGCCATTCTGGTGGAACCTGCCAGCACTTCGGTACCGCTATCCAGCCAGATGGGGCATTCCGCCGCTCGCAGCAGACGCGTGTCCGGGTTGTTCGACATGCCGATGGTCAGCGCTCCTCGCTCACGTGCAGCTTCCAGCCAGGCGCAGGTCCAGGGGGATTGCCCGCTGGCAGCCAGTGCGATAACCACATCATCAGGACCGACAGCGGCTTCGATCACATCGCCACTGGCAGCTTCCGCATCATCTTCCACACCTTCGATACTGGACAGCAGCGCCTCGGAACCACCGGCCATGCACAGCAGCAGTCGTTCGTGCGGCCAGCCATAGGTCGGCCACATCTCCGCACCATCCTGAACTGCCAGTCGTCCCGAGGCACCGGCCCCTGCCAGAATCAGTCGCCCCTTGCCGGCAGCCAGTCGTTCGGCCGCAGCCGCAACCGCCGCATCCAGCGAGTCCCGGGCTTGCCGCACCGCCTCAACCGCGCGCATCTGACTGCCGAGCAGGACATCCAGAATCTCGCCGTTGGACTTCAGATCCAGATCCTTGAGCGAGGTGTCGATACCCTCGGTCGGCATCAGTGTCATGGCAGTGTCTCCAGTGTCTGTCGGGTTCCATCGAGCCATAACGCTTTCGGCTCGTCATTGTTTATTTCCAGCCAGCAGGCGCGGGCACCCGTTGCAATCCGGCCGTAGTCATCGCGTTGCAGCCATTGCGCCGGCACCACACTGCTCAGTTGCGCAATCTGCTCCCAGCTCAGCCCCCAGCCACGCAGCACCTGCATGGAGCGCTGCTGGGTCAGGCAGCTGCCGGCCAGGGTGCCATCGGGCAGAACCACGCGATGCCCGATCTTGTCGATGGACAGGGAGCCCAGCTGATACTGACCATCGGGCATCCCGGCGGCGGCGGTGGCATCGGTAATGCTGTACAGGCCATCAATGGCTCGTCGTGCCGCATCAAAGGCGGCCTTGTCCACATGGATGCCATCCGTGATGATCTCGGCGTGAGAGGCATAGGCCAGTGCAGCGACCGCCGCACCGCCGTCACGATGCAGCACCGGGCTCATGGCATTATACAAGTGCGTCACCCCGACACCCTGCAACATTGCGGCGGCGGCCGTTGCCCAGCTGCACAGGGTGTGACCAATCTGAGCGCGTACATTGTAGCGTTTGCACAAGCCTGGCACCAATTGATCTTCATCCAGCTCGGGGGCATAGGTGATGACCCGGACCAGACCGGTCTTGAACCAGGACTCCAGCCTTTGCACATCCAGTGGTGCCGGATAATTCGGCTGTGCACCCAGCTTGCCGGGACTGATGAAAGGTCCTTCCAGATGCACACCCAGCAGATGCGAACCAGACTTGCCATCAGCCATTCCAGAGGATGCAGCCGCTTCGAGTTCGCGGCGGACTCGTCCGGCACTGGCGAGAAATTCCTCGATGGCCTCGAAAGGTGCCGTGACCGATGTTGCCAACAGACCCGCCGTGCCGTGTGCCGCATGCGTTTCCAGAACCGTACGCAGCGCCGCATCACCCTGCATCACATCGGCGCCACCGCCGCCATGAACATGCAGGTCCAGAGGCGCTGGAATGAACAAGGGCCCCTTGCCTGCAGCATCATCTTCACGCAGTTCATGCACGATGGAATCGTGCGTACAAATGCCGTTGAACCAGCCATCAGGGCAGAGCCAGCGCCCGCGTGTTTCCTGTTGTGTCATGCATTCTCTCCGCGCCCATCAACCCATATCTGCCAGAGTCCCTGCAGGGCATCGCCTCTGGCAGCGTGCAGTCGATCACCAATCTGCTCACCCAGTCGATCCTGCATGCGCTCTCCAATGCCCCCCACGACATGGACAGTCAGCTGCTGCGGGGCCAATTCCAGCAGAGCCATGGCATGAGCCACACCTTCATCCAGCAGTGACAGTGCCAGAGTATCTCCGTTCGCCGCATGCTCGAACACCAGCGGTGCCAGTTGCGCCAGCACTCCTGATTGTGTCTGCGTACTCCATTGCTGAATCTCGGAAACACCCGTCCCCAGACGCGCAGTCAGTGCGTCGACAAGACTGCCGCTCTGGCGCCGTCCGTCGACATGCCATAGATACAGTTGTACCAGACGCATACCCAGCCAGGCACCGGAGCCTTCATCGCCGACCGGAAAACCCCAGCCACCCACCATACCGCTGTGGCCCTCCTCATCGAGCCAGTGCAGCACACTGCCGGTACCAATCGCCAGACAGATGCCGGGCCTGCCGGCAGTGGCACCCAGCAACTGGGCGTGACCATCGGTGACCAGTGTGTGTGCCAGAGCATCGGGCAGCCGGGACAGAAAATCCCGACGCCGGGCTTCCTGCAGCGAACCTGCCAGTCCCATCATCAGTCGATCCGGCAGCCAGCCTGGCGAGCGGTGCAACTGCCTTCGCAACTGCACCAGACCCGAGTCTATATTCTTCCAGGCCTCCTCGGCGCCGCGCGACAGACTCGCATGCCCGTCCACGATCACTCTGGCCAGCGGCATACCGGATTCGTCAAAAGCTGCCAACCGACAACGACTGCCGCCACCGTCTACTGCCACGATTACTGCCATGCCATCAGTCCTGTCTTGTTTCTCGAGCGTGAAGAATAGCCGGATGAGGCAGGGATGCACTCGATGCGCACCTGCTGCAGGCGCTCGTCTCGCAGTACTGCTCCATCCGCCGGGAAGTTGCATTTTACGCCGCAACCCAAAGGCGATAGTATCCAACTACCCGAACATTCAATCACACCGAGGAAAACTCCATGCGTGGATTCGTACCAAGAACCGTTGCCCTGGCCGTTGGCCTGTGCCTGTCAGGCATTGCGCTGGCCGACAAGACGGTCATCACCATCGAAAGCTGGCGTGCTGAAGATCAGGCCATCTGGGATGACCTCATTCTGCCTGCCTTCGAAGCCGAGCATCCGGATATCGACGTACAGTTCAAACCCACCACGGCCACCGAATACAATGCGGCGCTGAATGCACGTCTCGCAGGCGGCACCGCCGGCGACATCATTACCTGCCGACCGTTCGACAATGCGCTGGCCATGTACGATGCCGGCAATCTGGCCGACATCAAGGATCTGCCCGGTCTGGAGAACTTCTCCGAAGTCGCCAAGAGCGCCTGGTCCACCGATGCCGGGGACGCCACCTTCTGTGTACCCATGGCCTCGGTCATCCATGGCTTCATGTACAACAAGGATGCCTTTGCCGAACTCGGTCTGGAAGTGCCTGCCACCGAAGCCGACTTCTACGCCGTGCTCGACGCGATCAAGGAAGATGGCAGCTACATCCCGATGGCCATGGGTACCAAGGACCAGTGGGAAGCGGCCACCATGGGTTACACCAATATCGGTCCTACCTACTGGGGTGGTGAAGAAGGCCGCCTGGCACTGCTCAGCGGTGATGCGAAGTTCACCGATGAGGCCTTTGTCGAAGGTTTTCGCCAGATGGAAAAATGGATTCCCTACCTCGGCAACGGCTATCAGGCACAGTCCTATACAGACAGTCAGAACCTCTTCACCCTGGGTCGTGCTGCCATCTATCCCACGGGCTCCTGGGAGATCACAGGCTTTCAGGAAAACGCTGACTTCGAACTTGGCGCATTTGCTCCGCCTGCCAAGGATGCCGACAGCAGCTGCTACATCAGTGACCATACCGACATCGGTATCGGCATGAATGCCGCCACGAAGAACAAGGATGCCGCAAGAGCCTTCCTCGAGTGGACAACGTCAGCCGAGTTTGCCGGCCTTCTGACCAATGCAGCCCCCGGCTTCTTCTCACTGGCCAGTCATGACATCACGGTCGAGAACGAACTGGCCAAGGAATTCATCGCCATGCGTGGCGAATGTGAACCCACCATCCGGGTGGCTCACCAGATCCTGTCACGTGGTGAACCGGCCCTGGGCAATCACCTGTGGACACTGACCGCCAATGTCATCAACGGCAGCATGAGCGCTGAAGAAGCGGCGGCCGATGCACAGGCCAATGTGGACAGCTGGTACAAGCCATAAGCTGAAAATCGGGGCCTCTGCGGTGCAGTACCCGCAGAGGCTTCGGCATTGCATCACTCCAACATCCTGTCCCTGCCGCTCCCCCGCCTCCCATGAATGACATGCAACCGGTATCGCTACACGCCCAACAGGCACTTTCCCCATCGGGCGCCTTCGGCACTGACCGGATGGACTGACGCGTGACTCAAGCTGCTTCCACCACGACACCGCCACGCGCCAGACGTCGTTGGTACATCTTCGTATTTCTGGCACCGGCCACGCTGATCTATACGGTCTTTGCCATCTACCCCATTTTCGAATCCCTGCGTCTGTCGCTGTACACCGCGCAGGAGAATCAGCCCGTCTTCGTCGGCCTTGCCAACTATGCCAAGCTGTTGGGTGAGCCCTACTGGGCCGACCAGTTCTGGAATGCCTTCAAGAACAATATCCTGTTGTTCCTGCTGCACATGCTCATCCAGAACCCCATCGCACTGGCCCTGGCCGCCCTGTTGAGCATCCCGACACTCAAGGGTGCTGCTACCTATCGAACCATCTTCTTTCTGCCCACGCTGCTGTCGGTTGTCGTAGTCGGCTTCATCTGGCAACTGATTCTCTCGCCTCTGTGGGGCGTGACGCCGGACGCCATGAAGGCGCTGGGCATCGGCAATCTGTTTCGCCCCTGGCTGGGGCTTGAAAGCAGCGCACTGGTCACGGTCACCCTGATATCCATCTGGCAGTACGTCGGCATTCCGCTGATGCTGTTCTATGCCGCGCTGCTCAATGTGCCGGAAGAGACCATCGAAGCGGCGCGCATTGACGGGCTCAACGGCTGGTGGATCTTCTGGAAGGTGAAGCTGCCACTGATTCTGCCAACGCTCGGCCTGGTGGCGATACTCACCTATATCGGTAACTTCACTGCCAGCTTCGACATCATCTACTCACTGCAGGGTGGCATGGCCGGCCCCAACTTCTCGACCGATGTCATGGGGACTTTCCTGTTCCGCAGTTTCTTCGGCTTTCAGGCGCAACTGGGTGATGAGTACATGGGTGCCACGGTGGCCTCGGCGCTGTTCTTCATCATTCTGGTGGGCGTGGGCTGCTATCTGTTCGGTGTGCAGCGCAGACTGCAACGGTACGACTCATGAGACGCATACAGGATCGACTCGGCAGTGTCGGCATTCACGCCATCCTGCTGAGCTGGACACTACTGGCGCTGTTCCCACTGGCTCTGATCGTGGTCAACAGCTTCAAGACGCGCAAGGCCATTTTCGGTGATCCGCTGGGCCTGCCCACGGGCAAGGCGTTGTCGCTCAAGGGCTATGAAAGCGTCATGACCAACAGTGACTTCCCGATGTTCTTCGGCAACAGCCTGATCGTCACCTGCGTATCGCTGTTCTTCATTCTGCTGTTCGGTGCCATGGCAGCCCACGCGGTGTCCGAATACCGCTTCAAGGGCAATACCTTCATCAGCATCTATCTGATACTGGGCATCATGGTGCCGATACGTCTGGGCACGGTTGCATTGTTGAACCTCATCGTGGATATGGGCCTGGCCAATACACTGACTGCACTGATACTGGTCTATACCGCGCAAGGGCTGCCCATCGCCATTTTCATCTTCACCGAATTCCTGCGTTCGGTATCGCGTGAAATCAAGGACAGTGCGCGTATCGACGGCCTGTCCGAATACCGCATCTTCTTCGAAGTGGTGATTCCGCTGGTCCGTCCGGTCATCGCAACCGTCGCCGTGTTCTCCATGATCCCCATCTGGAACGATCTGTGGTTCCCACTGATTCTGTCCCCGGGTGAGGAGACGCGCACCGTCACCCTCGGCGTGCAGCAATTCATCGGGCAGTACACAGTGCAATGGGGCTCGGTGCTGGCGGCCCTCTCAGTGGCAATTCTGCCGGTTCTCATCATGTACGTGATCTTCTCTCGCCAGCTGATTCGCGGCATTACCTCTGGAGCAGTCAAAGGCTGATGGCTACGCTTGAACTCAAGGGCGTCGAGAAATTCTTCGGCGCAACACAGGTTATCCACGACATGAATCTGTCGGTGGCTGACGGCGAACTGGTGGTCTTTGTCGGCCCCAGCGGCTGCGGTAAGTCGACACTGCTGCGAATGATTGCCGGTCTGGAAACACTCAGCAGCGGCGAGATCCATATCGACGGACAACGGGTCGACTACCAGCCACCGTCCAATCGTGGCATCGCCATGGTATTCCAGTCCTATGCGCTCTATCCACACAAGGATGTGCGCGGCAATCTGGGTTTTTCCCTCAAGCACGACAAGGTCGAGAAGAGTGAGATCGATCGGCGCGTGAACATTGCTGCCGACATCCTGGGCTTGCAGGATCTGATGAGCCGCAAACCCCGTGAACTCTCCGGCGGACAACGACAACGAGTCGCCATCGGTCGCGCCATCGTGCGCGAGCCCAAGGTCTTTCTGTTCGACGAACCCCTGTCGAACCTGGATGCCGCCCTGCGCGTACACATGCGTGTCGAGATCCTGAAGCTGCATCAGCGACTGAAGAACACGATGATCTACGTCACCCACGATCAGGTAGAAGCGATGACTCTGGCAGATCGCATCGTGGTCTTCCGTGCCGGCAAGGTCGAACAGATCGGTACCCCGCTGGAACTCTATCGAACGCCTGCCAATCGTTTCGTGGCAGGTTTCATCGGCTCACCGGCAATGAACTTTCTGAATGCCAACTGCAAGGACGGCAAGGTCTTGCTGAATGACCGGGAAGTCTGTCGCAGCACGCATCCGGATGGACCCACCACACTCGGTGTCCGCCCCGAACATCTGCAGGTGGATGAGCAGGGACCCTTCCAGGGTAGCGTTCAGGTGTTCGAACACCTCGGTGGTGAAGCCTTCGTGCATTTGAACCTTGCCGACGGGCAAAGCATGGTCGCCAAGCTCGATGGCGAGCATCAATTCCGACCCGGCGACAGCTGCCAGCTGGGTATAGCCGCTGATAAATGTCATGTCTTCGACAGCGACGGACTGCGCGTTGCGTCCTGATGGAAATCATCATTCGACCCGATGCTGCCGCCGCCGTCGACCTGGTGTCGTCCTTGCTGGCACAGCGTATCCGCAGGCAACCGGACGCCGTGCTGGGACTTGCCACCGGTCGCACCATGGAACAGCTGTATGAGAGTCTGTCCCGGCAGGCGCTCTCCTTCCGCCAATGCCGAACCTTCAACCTGGATGAGTACATCGGCCTGCCAGCCGATGACCCGCAATCCTACCGGCACTACATGCAGGAGCACCTGTTTTCAAAGACGGATATCAACACCCGCAATACCCACGTACCCGATGGCAGCGCCAGCGATCTGAAGCAGGCCGCCACCGACTACGAACACGCGATTCAGGCGGCAGGCGGAATCGATGTCCAGCTGCTGGGCATTGGGGAAGCGGGGCATATCGGATTCAATGAACCTTTGTCGGCCATCATGTCCCGCACCCGTGACAAGTGCCTGACACCCACCCCCCGTCGCCAGAATGCCAGCATGTTCGGTGGGGACGTCGAACGCGTACCACGACGCGCACTCACCATGGGTGTAGGCACCATTCTGGAGGCCCGCGAGATCATCCTGCTGGCAACCGGAGCTGCCAAGGCCGCCATCATCGCGCAGGCCGTGGAAGGCCCCATCACCTCGATGGTCAGTGCCTCGGCTCTGCAGTTGCACCCCAATTGCAAGGTTATCGTCGATGACGAAGCGGCCTCTGGATTGCAAGGACGGGAATACTACGATTTCATTTTCGACAATGAGCCCGAGTGGGCGGAGTTCAGATCCTGAGCGCAATGCCAGCCCTTGGCGACGTGTCGTCTGGAACACTGACACGTCCTGAACCAGGCTGTTCAGCCATCGTTAATGATCCGAGGCCTATCATGCTGCAATCATTTCGCAGCTGCTGCGCTTTCCCCTCAACAAGCAACCGGCAAGCTTCTGGCGACCTGATCGCCTGACGACAAAAGGACCCATATCATGCAATTCAGATCTTCAGCCCTGACTCTTGGCACTCTCGCCAGCCTGGTACTACTGGCAGCCTGTGACAGTTCAACCGGTGGTGGCGCAGGTGACGGCGACGGCCTGGATAATCTGGCAGCCGCCGAGTTGCTGGCACCGTTCACGGGCATCTACGAGCTGGAGGATGGCTGGAAAGGCGATGAGGGCGACCGGGGAATTCTCCTGATTGAAACACCGGGCTCCGAGGGCACCTCGGTAGCAGAGCTGTATGACTACGATGATATCGACAGCTGCATACCTACACGCCCTAGTGATGGTTTGCTGCGAAAGGATGACTTCAGCGACCGCGTCTTCATGGATGACATCTTCCAGTTCGATGAAGCTGAGCTGATGTTGTCAGGCTCGACACTGACCATCACTTTCAATGATGACTTCGATCTCGACAACGATGGCGATACACAGGACAGAATCGACGTTACAGCTGAAAGAGTCGCTGTCGCCCAGCTTTCTGATCTCGGTCCAGACTGCTGATACGACGGCCGCAATTCGGCAGGTATTGAACCGACACTGAACTGCGTGGCCCTGAGCGCCTGACCCGTTGCAAGCCGCAATCGGGGTCAGGCGCTGACGTTATGAATCCGTCGCTTCCAGTGGCCACTGTAGATCCGCTGATGAAACGGAAAGGCCTTGACCACCTCTTCCAGCAGAATGACCGAATAGATCCAGAATACCGACAGGTCCAGAGTCACCACGAACAGGGCGGTCAGCGGGACGGTCATCAGCCACTGAGACCCCAGGTGTATCTTCATCGAATAGGCTGCATCACCACCGGCACGCAGCAGATTGCCGCACACGGTGTTGGAGGT
>CBDUIJ010000124.1:0-14989 GCA_965367215.1 uncultured Granulosicoccus sp. | reverse complement strand
CATGGCGACACTGTGCAGCTTTCCCATATAGCCGGCTCCGATGATGCCGATACCAATTGTCTTCACGGGCTGCTGACTCCTTTTCACGAAACAGGAACCCGAGTGTATGACATGTCGACACTGTTCAGTCCTTGTCCTTTGCACCATTGGCACTCACGGTGCCATCGTTCTTATACAATTGACCGACCATCAAGCCGCTGGATGATCTTTGTGTCGCTGCCAAGCATGCAGAGCCACTACAGCCCGGTGTATTTTCGTCGCCACCAGCGCATCCGTTGCAACAGCAGGCGAAGGTCTACAATGCGACATCATTCAACGATCAACTCACGGAGAATCACCCCTTGAAAACACGTGCGGCAGTTGCTTTCGAAGCAGGCAAACCATTGGAAATCGTGGAAGTGGATCTTGATGGTCCAAGGGCCGGTGAAGTCCTCGTCGAGATAAAGGCCACCGGACTCTGCCATACCGATGAATTCACCCGATCCGGTGCTGACCCGGAAGGGGCTTTCCCGGCCATCCTCGGTCATGAAGGTGCTGGCGTCGTGCTCGAAGTCGGCCCCGGTGTGACCAGTCTGGTGCCGGGTGATCACGTCATCCCCCTGTACACGCCGGAATGCCGCGAGTGCGAATACTGCCTGAACCCCAAGACCAATCTGTGCCAGAAGGTGCGTTCCACCCAGGGCCAGGGCCTGATGCCTGACGGCACCTCACGCTTCTCCTACAAGGGCACACCCATCCTGCATTACATGGGCTGTTCCACGTTCTCCAACTACACCGTACTGCCGGAAATCGCGCTGGCCAAGGTACGCAAGGATGCCTCCTTCGAAAAGATCTGCTACATCGGCTGTGGTGTCACCACCGGTATCGGCGCCGTCATGTTCACCGCCAAGGTTGAACCGAATTCCACTGCGGTGGTATTCGGCCTGGGTGGTATCGGCCTGAACGTCATTCAGGGTCTTCGCATGGTCGGTGCCAAGCAGATCATCGGTGTCGACATGAACCCTGCCAAGGAAGCAGTCGGTCGCAAGTTCGGCATGACCGATTTCGTCAACCCGAAGGATTTCGGTGACGATCTGGTCGGCCATCTGGTGGAGCTCACGGGCGGCGGTGCAGACTATTCCTTCGAATGCATCGGCAATGTGGACGTCATGCGAGCAGCACTGGAATGCTGTCACAAGGGCTGGGGAGAGAGCATCATCATCGGGGTTGCCGGTGCAGGTCAGGAAATCAAGACTCGACCCTTTCAGCTGGTAACCGGCCGTTCCTGGCGCGGTACGGCATTCGGCGGCGCGCGCGGTCGTACCGATGTGCCCAAGATCGTCGACATGTACATGGACGGTCGCATCGACATCGACAGCCTGATCACTCACACCATGCCACTGGAAGACATCAACAAGGGCTTTGATCTGATGCACTCCGGCGAGAGTATCCGGGGTGTGGTGCTGTACTGATGAAAACCGTATCAAGCTGGAAGAGCTTCGGCGGCACACTGTCAGTGCATGAGCATGACAGTGCTGTGTGTAAATGCCCGATGCAGTTTGCTGTCTACAACCCTCCGGCCTCGGCCGGAGCGGACAGCAATGTTCGTGTGCCGGTCATCTGGTATCTCTCCGGACTGACCTGCAACTGGTCCAACGTCATGGAAAAATCGGGCCTGCAGCGCATTGCTGCAGAACTCGGTGTCATGGTCATTGCCCCGGATACCAGTCCGCGTGGTGATGATGTACCCAATGATGAGGCCTACGACCTGGGGCAAGGTGCGGGGTTCTACCTCAGTGCAACTCAGGCCCCCTGGTCGACGCACTTTCACATGGATCGTTATATCGTGGAAGAACTCTCGGAACTGGTTTTCAGCGAATTTCCGGCAGCAGACTCGACGCGCCAGGGCATCATGGGTCATTCCATGGGAGGCCACGGCGCACTGACTCTGCACCTGAAACACCCAGAGACCTTCCGTTCGGTATCGGCGCTCTCCCCCATCACGGCTCCCATGCAAGTGCCCTGGGGCGAGAAGGCCTTCAGCACCTATCTGGGAGAGGATCGCAGCACCTGGGCCGAGTACGATGCCTGTGAGCTGGTCAAGGTCAATCCGAGCAAGGCGCAGATCCTGATCGATACCGGCGACGCCGACCCCTTCCTCGAGGAGCAGCTTCGACCGCAACTGTTCATCGATGCCTGCAAGGCTGCCGACCAGCCATTGAACTACCGCATGCAAAACGGGTACGATCACTCCTATTGGTTCATAGCCAGCGTCATCGAAGATCACCTGAAACATCACAGCTCGATTTTGGGAGGGTAGTTTCACCACAACTCGACCTTTGTCGGCCCCCAGTCGCGACCACAAGCTGGCGGGGGCCGGTCTTTCTTGGCATGCAGCCTGTTTGATAGCTGTCAGAATCTCGCGTAAAGTTGGTCGCGGCGGCACTCATGCCCCGTATAACGCACAGGAACTTCATGTCGTCGACCACCGACTCCCCGAGTATTGCCTTCGACAACAGCTATGCGGCACTGGCCCCTGAGTTTCATCAGCGCCTCTCCCCGACCCCCGTCAGTCAGCCTGAACTGATTGCCGTCAATGATGCGCTGGCCCTGAATCTGGGCATCGATCCCGAATCACTACGCAGTACTGCCGGTATCAGCATGCTGGCCGGCAACACGGTACCCGACGGTGCCGCGCCACTGGCCATGGCCTATGCCGGTCATCAGTTCGGTAACTGGGTGCCCCAGCTGGGCGATGGCCGTGCCATCCTGCTCGGTGAGGTCATCGGTCGGGACGGTGTGCGCTACGACATCCAGCTCAAGGGCGCAGGCCCTACCCCCTTTTCACGTGGCGGCGACGGTCGCAACTGGATCGGACCGGTGCTGCGTGAATACGTGGTCAGCGAAGCCATGGCCGCTCTGGGCGTACCCACGACTCGTGCGCTGGCAGCCGTGAAAACCGGTGATCACGTCATGCGAGAACAAGGCCCCTTGCCCGGTGCCATCCTGACACGGGTTGCCAGAAGCCATATCCGCGTTGGCACCTTCCAGTATTTCACGGCACGTCAGAATCACGCTGCCATCGAACAGCTGGTGCAATACGTCATCGAGCGCCATTATCCCGAGGCCGCACAGGCCGAAGTTCCGGCACTGGCACTGCTCGATGCTGTCATCGACGCTCAGGCCTCGCTGATTGCCCACTGGCAGTCCATCGGCTTCATACACGGCGTCATGAATACCGACAATTCATCGATCAGTGGTGACACGATCGATTATGGCCCCTGCGCCTTCATGGACGACTACTCCGCCGACAAGGTCTTCAGCTCGATCGACCGAGGTGCACGCTATGCCTATCAGAACCAGCCGCGTATCGCACAGTGGAACCTGGTCAACTTCGCCCAGTGTCTGTTGCCACTGTTCGATGAGGACAAGGAAGAGGCGGTGCGGCTGGCGCAGGAATCCATCAACCGCTTCGATGAACGGTTCATCGGCTACTACCTGACGCTCATGCGCGCCAAGATCGGCCTGGCGGATGAAAAGGATGACGACCTGACCCTGATCAGCGGATTGCTGAACCTGATGCAGACACACTCGCTGGATTTCACGCTCACCTTCCGCCAGCTGAGCAAGCGTTCAGCCACCGATCCCTTCGCTCCGGGTGGCAAGCTGCACGACTGGCATCGGAACTGGCTGCAGCGAGTCGGTGAAGAGGCCGGTGCACTCGAGGCTGCCACGCAGCTGATGCAGAGCAGCAACCCGGTCATCATTCCGCGCAACCATCAGGTGGAGGCCATGATCGATGCCGCGGTGCGTGACGGAGATTTTGCGCCGTTCAAGGCCTTGCTGACGGCGGTCACCACGCCCTTCGACAGTGCTCATGATGAGAGTGACTTCGCCGTACCGCCGAGCCCGGATGAACGGGTGACGCAGACCTTCTGCGGGACCTGAGTCAGCGGCGCGTGCAGCGGCGGGTGTCAGCCTGATCCGCCGACAATCGCGGGCGCTGATGGCAGGCGTCCTTGCAAACACCTCCGGGCGGGCAACTCATGCGAGCGCCTTTGCAAGAACGCTTGTAAGCAACCCTTGGAGGCGCCTTTGCAGGCGCCTTTGCAGGCGCCTTTGCAAGCGCCCTTGCAGGCGCCTCAACTCATGTCGAGAACGGTATTCTGCAGTGTGCGGTCGAGCACCTTGACGGCATCCTTCATACCCGAGCTGATGGCAGCCGTCAGCGCCGTGGTATCGATCTTCTGGTCATTGTTGCCGGCGGCCGGATTGACCACCACAGCGCAACAGGCGTAGGCCAGTCCGAGTTCGGCGGCCAGCGCGGCTTCAGGCATGCCTGTCATGCCGACGATGGTGCAGCCGTCAGCGGCCATACGACGGATTTCAGCGGCGGTTTCAAGCCGAGGTCCCTGGGTCACGCCATAAACCCCCTGTTCGACCACATTCAGGCCATCAGTGGCAAGCGCGCCATCGATCAGTGCGGAACGCAGATTCCTGTCATAGGGATAGCTGAAATCGATGTGCTCGACCGGATCGTTACCCCCATCAAAAAACGTATTTTCACGCGCGTAGGTGTAATCGATGATCTGATCGGGAATCGCGATCGTGCCCACCGAACAGCTCTCACAGATGCCACCCACAGCGCCGACGGCGATGATGCGCTTGATACCGACACTGTTCAGTGCCCAGATGTTGGCGCAGTAGTTGATACGGTGCGGCGGAATTCTATGGGTGCTGCCGTGCCGCGCCAGAAACGCAACCTGCCGGCCACCAAGTTCACCGAACACGATCGGACAAGACGGCGCCCCGTAGGGTGTCTTGACCATTTCGCGTCGGGTAACCGTCAACCCTTCCATTCGAGTCAGACCGGTACCGCCGATAATTGCCAGAGTCGTCATTACTGAGGTCCTTGAGGTGAGTCGCCGGTTTCGGATAGCAGTACCGAGGCCATGGCTGCTATGCCTTCTTCTCTGCCACAGAACCCGAGATGCTCGGTGGTCGTGGCCTTGACGTTGATTCGAGAACTATCCATCTGCAAATCTGCGGCCAGCACGTCACAGATGTCTGCAATATGCGGCCCGAGTTTGGGCAGTTGGGCAATGAGCGTCGCATCCAGGCTGGTGCATCGCAGACCGCGCTCGGTCAGTTGCGCCACGACCCGGCGCAGCAGATCACGACTGTCAGCCCCTTTCCATTCAGAGTCGGTATCGGGGAAATGTCGACCGATATCCCCCAGCCCTGCAGCGCCCAGCAAGGCATCACTGATGGCATGCAGCAGGACATCACCATCGGAATGGGCCAGAAACCCGCGATCAAAACTGATGCGTACACCACCGATCATCAGATGATCACCTTCCATGAAGGCATGCACGTCAAATCCGGTTCCGATTCTCATGATTCACTCAATGGGTTGGCAAGCAGCAAGGTGGCCAGCGCCAGATCTGCCGGGCGTGTGACTTTCAGATTGGGTTGCAGGGCTTCTACCAGCAAGGGTTCATGGCCCATGCTCTCCATGGCCGAGGACTCATCGGTAATGCTCTCGGCAGACTTGCCGGAGAGCCCGGCTGACTGCAGCGCTTCGAACAGTTCACCGGCTCGAAACAGCTGCGGTGTCTGCGCCTGCCAGAGATTCTGGCGGCTGACGGTAAGCTCGACGCAGCAAAGGGAATCTGCCCGTTTGAGCGTGTCATGCACCGGGGTTGCCAGCAAGCCGCCCACCGCACCGCTGTTGTACACGGCATCCGTCAGTCGCTTGATATCGGAAATACTCACCAGCGGGCGCGCGGCATCATGCACCAGCACCCAGGCCGATGCCGGTGCCTGATCGAGTACGAAGCGCAATCCTGCCAGCACGGAATCCGCGCGAGTCATGCCACCGATGGTGGTATGAACCCGTGGCTCGCTGCCAGCGGCAACCGATGGCCAGCGCTCGTCACCCTCGGACAGGGACACCACGATGCCATCCACATCCTCGACCATCAACAGGCGCGTCAGGGTGTGCTGCAGCATGGAATGCTCACCGATGGTGACGTACTGCTTCGGCAGCGGACTGCCCATCCGCACGCCACTGCCGGCGGCAGGTACGACTATCCACAGGGGTTCGATCATGGCTCTGACACGTCCGGCTGGCTGGCAAGAGGCGTCAGCGGCCTTGCACGTACGCCTTGTTCGAGCACGAACTGATAGAAGGTCTCGTCCTTGTCGATCATGCCCAGATCGGCTCGTGCGCGTTCTTCGATCGCTTCCAGGCCGCTTTTCAGATCGGCCACCTCGGCCGCCAGAGCCTGATTGCGCATGCTCAGGCGTTGAACTTCGGCCTGCGAAGTTCTTGCCTGCTCGCGCAGCCGCCAGACTTCCTGAAGGCTGCCGTCGCCGAACCAGAGCCGATATTGCAGGGCAAGCAACAGCACCACCAGTACTCCCAGCAACACCTTCATCGTACTGTCGAAGGCAAAGCTGAAAGCATCTGTTGCAGTGCGAGTCCGGAACAGCGGCCCTTTCGGGCCACTGGTATCAAGGGATGCAGACAACTAGGCACTACAGGGTCTGATTGAAAGCCGATGCACCGGGGTATACCGCGCGCTCACCCAGATGCTCTTCGATACGCAGCAACTGGTTGTATTTGGCAACACGATCGGATCGAGACAGAGAGCCGGTCTTGATCTGCTTGGCATTGGTCGCAACCGCCAGATCGGCAATGGTGACGTCCTCGGTCTCACCGGAGCGATGCGAGGTCACTGTCGTGTAGCCAGCCTTGTGTGCCATGCGAATGGTTTCCAGCGTCTCGGTCAGAGTGCCGATCTGATTGACCTTGATCAGGATCGAATTGGCAATGCCTTCCTCGATGCCACGCGCCAGAATCTTCGGGTTCGTGACGAACAGATCATCACCCACCAGCTGAATGGAGTCGTTCAGGCGCTCGGACATGATTTTCCAGCCAGCCCAGTCGCCTTCGTCCAGGCCATCTTCGATGGAGATGATCGGGTAACGATCAACCCAGTCAGCCAGATAATCGACAAAGCCTGCGGCATCGAACTCACGGCTCTCTGAGGCCAGATTGTAGACGCCCTTCTTGTAGAACTCGGAACTGGCCACGTCCAGCGCCAGATAGACATCCTTGCCGGCTTCATAGCCCGCTTTCTCGATAGCCACCAGAATGGTCTCGAGGGCTTCTTCATTGGAGGACAGGTTCGGTGCGAAGCCGCCTTCATCACCGACACTGGTGTTCATGCCGCGATCGTGCAGCACACCACGCAGGGAATGGAAGATCTCGGCACCACAGCGCAGGGCTTCACGGAAAGAGCTCGCGCCAACCGGCATGATCATGAATTCCTGCAGATCGACACTGTTGTCAGCGTGCGAACCACCATTGATGATGTTCATCATCGGCACAGGCAGGTTGACCGCTTCCTTGCCACCGAGGTATTCGTACAGCATCTGACCCGAATCGGCAGCAGCTGCATGCGCACTGGCCATGGAGACTGCCAGCAAGGCATTGGCGCCCAGCTTGTCCTTGTTTTCCGAACCGTCCAGCTCGAGCATGATCTTGTCGATGCCGGCCTGATCGGTGACATCATGCCCCATGACCGCATCGCGGATGGCGCCGTTGACGTGCTCGACAGCCTTCAGAACGCCCTTGCCGCCGTAGCGGGACTTGTCACCGTCACGCAGTTCCAGTGCTTCTCGTGTACCGGTTGAGGCGCCGGAAGGTACCGCTGCTCGTCCCCGCGCACCTGAGGCCAGAACGATATCGGCTTCGATGGTCGGATTGCCGCGGGAATCCATGATTTCGCGGGCATGCAACTCGGTAATTCGGGATGTCATTGGGCTTTCCTGATCTGAAAAGAGGGTTACTGAATTGTAGAGTCTAGCCGCCCAGTCGTGCTCATGCCAACATGTCCATTGCACGAGGTGGGCTGCATATCACCGTAGGTTCCACGGCACATGCACTATCAACCCAGGTAAGGGGTTTCTGCCAGTTCGCCTGACTTGATCGTTCCATCGAGGCGCATCAGCGTTTCAAGCAGTGGTTGCAGCTCACCCAGTGGCCAGGCATTGGGTCCATCACTGAGCGCCTTCTCCGGATTGGGGTGCGTTTCCATGAACAGACCGGAAATGCCGGCGGCAACGGCGGCTCTTGCCAGTACGGGGATGAACTCACGCTGACCACCCGAACTACTGCCCTGCCCGCCGGGCAGCTGCACCGAATGCGTGGCATCGAAGACAACCGGGCAACCAGTGGCGCGCATGATGGCCAGACCACGCATGTCCGACACCAGATTGTTATAGCCGAACGAGGCGCCGCGCTCACAGACCATGATGTTGTCGTTGCCGACCGCACGCGCCTTGGCGACCACATGCTGCATGTCAGCCGGGGCCAGAAACTGGCCCTTCTTGATATTGACCGGCTTGCCGGTGCGCGCCACGCGTTCGATGAAATTGGTCTGTCGGCACAGGAAAGCCGGTGTCTGCAGAACATCCACCACGTCGGCCACCTCGTCCATCGGTGTGTCCTCGTGTACATCAGTCAGTACCGGTACGCCGATCTCGTCACGCACCTTGGCCAGAATACGCAGACCTTCTGCGATACCCAGCCCCCGAAAACTGAGCTGCGAGGACCGATTCGCCTTGTCGAAGGAAGACTTGTAGATGAACGGGATACCCAGCTCGGCCGTCATCTTCTTGAGAATGGCCGCCGTGTTCATGGCCATGTCTTCCGACTCGATTGCACAGGGGCCGGCAATCAGAAACAGCGGTTGGTTCAAGCCGACTTCATGACCACAGAGTTGCATGACAATGCCTTTCGTTGTTGGCGAAGCAGCTCGCCGGAGAATGTCCGTTAGCAGACGGCAGAAATTCTATTCAGTCGATGGCTCTGCAAGTACCGGCTCATCGGAAGAGTCGTGACTGCGAGTAGCCTGATACTCCAGAGCCGCTGTTACCAGACCCGTGAACAAGGGATGTCCGTCACGCGGATTGGACGTGTACTCCGGGTGAAACTGGCAACCGATGAACCAGGGATGATCCGGCAGTTCGATCATTTCCACCAGGCCATTGGTATCCATGGCAGCCTCACCTTCATCGGTTGCTGCAATGGAACCGCTGGATCGGGCCGAGATGACCAACCCCTTTGCTGTCAGACGTTCCGCATAGTTGTTGTTGAACTCGAAACGATGACGATGACGTTCGACGACCTGCTCGGCACCGTACATGCGAGCTGCCAGCGAGCCGGGCTGCATGACGCACAACTGGCCGCCGAGTCGCATGGTGCCACCCAGATCGGAGTCCTTGTCGCGCAATACGGTTTCACCGTCTTCGTTCTGCCATTCGGTAATCAGAGCGATGACCGGCTCCTTGGCTTCCAGATCGAACTCACTGCTGTTGGCCTCTTCGATACCGGCCACGTGGCGCGCATGCTCGATGACGGCGACCTGCATGCCCAGGCAGATACCCAGATAGGGAATCTTGTGCTCCCGAGCGTACTGTGCAGCGATGATCTTGCCTTCGACACCTCGGTTACCGAAGCCACCGGGAACCAGAATGGCATCGACTTCACCCAGAATGCGCAGATCACCCTGCTCGAGCTTCTCGGCATCCAGATAACGGATCTTCACGCGGCTGTCCGTCTGGATACCGGCGTGAGTCAGCGCTTCGTTGAGTGATTTGTAGGATTCAGTCAGCTCGGTGTACTTGCCCACCATGCCGATGGTCACGGACTTGTGCGGATTGCGGATACGATCCACAACCCGTTGCCATTCGCTCAGGTCAGCCGGAGGCAGATCCAGTTTGAATTGTTCCACGACCAGTTCATCGAGCTCCTGCGCGTGCAGCATGCGCGGAATGTCATAGATGGTGTCTGCATCGTTGGCGGCAATGACCGCACGCTCCTGCACATTGGTGAACAGGGCGATCTTGCGGCGCTCTGAATCAGGCAGGGGACGATCGGCACGACACAGCAGAATATCCGGCTGGATACCGATGGAGCGCAGCTCCTTGACGGAGTGCTGGGTCGGTTTGGTCTTGATTTCCCCAGCCGAGGCAATATACGGCACCAGCGTCAGATGCATGAACAGGGTCTTTTCACGGCCCAGCTGCACGGCCATCTGCCGGATGGCTTCCAGAAATGGCAGGGACTCGATATCACCGACCGTACCGCCGATCTCGACCATGGCGACATCGGCATCGCCCGCACCGATCAGAATGCGACGCTTGATTTCGTCGGTGATATGCGGAATGACCTGCACCGTGGCACCCAGGTAGTCACCACGCCGCTCATTGGCAATGACGGTCTCGTACACCCGCCCGGTGGTGAAGTTGTTGCGCTGGCTGGTCTGAATGCGCACGAAGCGCTCATAGTGCCCGAGATCCAGATCGGTCTCGGCACCGTCATGCGTGACGAAAACCTCGCCATGCTGGTAGGGGCTCATGGTGCCCGGGTCGACGTTGATGTAAGGGTCCAGCTTGAGCATGGTGACCTTGAGGCCACGTGCTTCCAGCAGAGCTGCCAGTGAGGCTGCAGAAATACCCTTGCCCAGCGACGAGACCACGCCACCGGTTACGAAAATAAAACGCGTCATAGACAGGAAGTCTGTTGGAGCCGCGAGCACATCAGGACAAGATCATCCTGAGTGCAGACGACGCTGATAAGCGTGACGCGGAACGATCGAGGAAGGTCCCGCTACAAAATGCAATAAGCACCCTGAACGGGCGTTGAGATTACCAGAACCCGCGAGAGCTAACAATTGCAAAACACCTATCCGTCGCATTCTTTATCTGCCAGTCCGGTGCGACGGCCTGCAGGTAACGGACAAGCTCATGAAAACTGTCGATGGCGACGCACTGACTTGCGCCTGGTGTCGACAGCAATTCCGATATCAGAACAACTCCAGTGACTCAGCTTCCAGTCGCCGCCTGACTTCATCCGGATCATGCAACGTGCTGGAGGATGCACTGGGCTCTTCGAGCTCTTCGGGCTTCTCGGCCCGGGCGACAGGCACTCGGCAATCGACCGCTACCGCCATGTTCCATACAGCGGCCAGACGACCCTCGATATAGAGCAGTGGAATGGTTTCACG
Organism: uncultured Granulosicoccus sp.; assembly: GCA_965367215.1. Classification (GTDB taxonomy): domain Bacteria; phylum Pseudomonadota; class Gammaproteobacteria; order Granulosicoccales; family Granulosicoccaceae; genus Granulosicoccus. The sequence goes on along the minus strand of CBDUIJ010000124.1, from coordinate 3,932 downwards.
GACCCAGGGAGGAATCGAGGACTCCTGCAGGATCTTCTTCACCGCCTTGTGATACGCCGGTTCGCCCAACTTGATGAGCTCACCGCCCGCTCGGCTCTTGACGGTAATGGAACCGGATGAGGGCATCGCAATCCCCTGCTCCCGACACAATTCCAGCGTCATCGTCAAACCGGTTTCCCGAATGGTGAGTGGTTCGAAAGGCGCCTGCCATTCATGACGAAACGGTGCAGTCTGAGTCTGTGGAGGCAGGACATAAAGCTTGTCACGATGGCGCCGGATAACATAGTCGCGCACGTTCACGATACCGCCGGAATCCGGTCTGGCCTCGACCAGATCGCTCATCACCTGCACCAGATCCTGCAGACGCGGCATACGCAGACCCCGCTGGCGGATGAACAGGCGCAGTGCGGTAAAGGCACGCTCACGTGGCAATGCCTTGATGGCATTGATACTCAATTCGGTGGTTCCCGGAATCAGCAGCGAGGTCAGATCCTGACGCGCCATGACCAGCAGACTCTGACTGGCAGCAGCACTGCGCAGCGCTGCCCGGCTGAGCGTATCGGTGGCCGCCGGCCATCGGGCCTTGAGTAGCGGCATGACCTGATGACGCAGATAATTGCGATCGAAACGGTGATCCAGATTGGACGGGTCTTCAATCCAGTGCAGACCGTGCTGACGCGCCACGTCCTGCAGCGACTCCTGCGAACAGACCAGCAGGGGTCGTCCCATGTAACCCTGAGCGAAACGTCGCTTGCGAGGGATACTGGCCAGACCATCAGGACCACTGCCTCGCAAGGCCTGTAGCAGAAACGTCTCGGCCTGGTCCTCGGCATGCTGGGCCAGCAACAGATGCTCGCCGTGTCGCAGTACCTCGGAAAAGGTTGCGTAGCGAGCCTTGCGTGCCCCGGCTTCGGGACCATCCTCGCCAGCCGATTCGGCCGGGCCGAAATCCGCCTTGCGCAGTTCCAGCGGGATGTTCAGATCCCGGCAGATGGTCTGCGCATGCTCACCCCAACCGACACTGGCCGCTTGCAGCCCATGATCGACATGCACGGCCCGTAGCGTTCCGACACGACCGAGGTCGCGCAGCTGAGCCATCAGCAGCAGCAGAACATGCGAGTCCATACCGCCGCTGTAGGCAACGCAATAGTGCGTTGCCTCAGGCTGTTGCGAAACATAATGGGCAACGGCCGCCGCAGGGTTCACGCGTTTTCCCGGTACTGTCCGTAAGCGCGCAGTTTCTCCTGGCGATTGGACAGCAAGGTATCCAGTGGCAGACCGGAGAGAATCGCCAGCTCCTCGATCAATGCCGCCTGCATGTTCGCCGCCATCTGCTGCGGATCACGATGCGCACCACCGAGCGGTTCGGGAATGACACGATCCACCAGTTTCAGATCCAGCAGGCGTTCGGAGGTGATTCCCATCGCCTCGGCAGCATCGGCAGCCTTGTCGACGCTCTTGTAGAGAATGGAGGCGCAGCCTTCCGGGCTGATGACCGAGTAGACAGAATACTGCAGCATCATGACCCGATCGCCAACACCAATGGCCAGTGCGCCACCCGAACCACCTTCGCCGATGACCGTACAGATGATCGGTGTCTTGAGCCCTGCCATGACAAACAGGTTACGTGCAATGGCTTCACTCTGGCCACGCTCCTCGGCACCGACTCCGGGATAGGCGCCCATGGTGTCGATGAAAGTGATGACCGGCAGAGAAAAACGCTCCGCCATTTCCATCAGGCGCTTCGCCTTGCGATAGCCTTCAGGACGCGGCATACCGAAATTGCGCTGAATCTTCTCTTTGGTATCACGCCCTTTCTCGTGCCCGATGATGACCACCGGTTTGCCGTTGAGTCTGGCCGTGCCGCCGATGATGGCCGCGTCGTCGGCGTACAGACGGTCACCGTGCAGCTCATCGAAGTCGGTGAAGACGTTGTCGATGTAGAAACGGGTGTACGGCCGCTGGGGGTGACGTGCCAGCTTGAAGATCTGCCAGGAGCTCAGCTTGGAGAAAATGCTGCTGGTGAGCGAGTCGCATTTCTTCTTGAGGGTGTCGACCTCCTCGCTGATGTTGATGTCAGCGTCGGCGGTGGCGAACTGCAGTTCGCGAATCTTTGCCTCCAACTCGGCAATCGGTTGCTCGAAGTCAAGAAAATTGGGATTCATGGATAAGCGACGGCGCCTTTAGTGGTCAGATGGATTCTAGTTTACCGGATCAGTTTCGGCGAGCTGCCTGCATGCGTAACTGTCCCGATGTCCCTGCCTGCATCTGCAGACAGCCTAAGTGTACTGGATAGTGACAATCAATGAATTCAAGCAGGATGGCTCGTCATGCTGCTGACTACTGTGGCGCCGGAATTCCGGCACGTCAATAGACCAGCTCCACATTCCCCTCACCCGTCAGTCGTCCCAGCTGATCGATCAGTTCAAGCTGCGGGGTGACGGCCCAACGATTACCCGCCCGGATACGCGCCTGAGCCTGGCCATTCTGATAACTGAACCACACGGGAATCGTCCCGCTCTTGTAATTCGACAATGCGCTGATCATCTCGTCCAGCGCCCCTTCCTGACAGGTACGACCATCCAGACGAATGAGCAACTGCCTGGCAAAGCGTGCACGGGCACTGCCCATGTCGTAGATTTCGCGTGCACGAATCTTGTAGCCGCCGTTGAATTCATCCGGACTGACGTCACCGTCGACGATGAGCACCTCATCCTTGACGACCAGATGCCCGCTGGAATCGATCTGCTCACCACGCAAGGTGATCTCGACCCGACCGGTGCCGTCATCGAGTGTGATGAACTGCATGCGACCGTGATTGCCGTCCCGCTGACGCACCGCCATGACCAGTCCGGCTGCCACCACCGGCACACCGCGCTGGCGGAAGGACGGCCCGCTGTCCGCGCTGCCCGCCTTGGCACAGACCGCCTTGAGCCTGCCATGCGTGAAATGTGACAATTCAGGCAGGTATTCGTTGATCGGATGACCACTCAGGTACAGGCCCAGCGTGTCCTTCTCGGCACGCAGGCGTTCCCTGTCGCTCCAGTCCGGCATCGTTTCCATGAGTTCCGGCTCATCGCTTTCCACCGGTTCACCCAGTCCGAACATGTCATTCTGGCCGGCTGCCTGGTTCTTGTGAAACTGATCGGCGCCGCGCAGCGCGCTGGCCAGATGCTTCCACAGACTGGCGCGATTCGGACCCAGTGAATCCACGGCGCCCGCCTTCACCAGCGCTTCCAGCACACGCTTGTTGACAGTACCCGGGCTGGCACGCCGACACAGATCATCCAGCGTCTCGAACGCCCCGGACGCATCACGCGCCTCGAGCACATTGGCCAGAGCCGCCTCACCGACGCCCTTGATGGCGCCGAGCCCGTAGAGCACGGTCTTTTCATCGACGACCGAAAAGCGTACGGCCGAGCGATTGATATCCGGCGGCTGCACGGTCAAGCCCATGACATTGCACTCGTCGATCAGACCAACCACCTTTTCGGTGTTGTCCATATCCGCCGACATGACGGCTGACATGAAGGCTGCGGGGTGATGGCATTTGAGCCAGGCGGTCTGGTAGGACAGCAAGGCGTAGGCGGCGGAGTGCGATTTGTTGAATCCGTATCCGGCAAATTTCTCTACCAGGTCGAAGATGTTACCGGCCAGATCAGGGTCGATACCATTGCCCTTGCAGCCCTCGAGAAAGACCGCACGCTGCTTGGCCATCTCTTCCGGCTTCTTCTTGCCCATGGCACGACGCAGGATATCGGCAGTACCGAGCGAGAACTTCGCCATGACCTGAGCGATACCCATGACCTGTTCCTGATACAGGATGACGCCGTAGGTGGGCTCCAGGGTGGTCCGCAGCGATTCGAGCTGGTAGTCCTCGTGCGGCCAGGCCATCTTCTTGCGGCCATGCTTTCGGTCGATGAAGTCATCCA
>CBDUIJ010000123.1:0-15102 GCA_965367215.1 uncultured Granulosicoccus sp. | reverse complement strand
TCGGAAAGTTCAGAGATCGAAGGCCTCACGGGTCAGGCCCCTGGATTCCATGAAGCTGCGTATCCGCTTGATGGCGGCTTCCCGCTGACGTACGACTTTCTGCAAAGGCAGTTGCACCAAGGTTGCCACTTCATTCTGTGACATTCCCTGGAAGTAGTAACAACGCAATATCAGTATGTCCGTATCGCTGAGAAGTGGCTCTTCATCCAGCGTCTTACGCAAGCCAGCCAGTCTGTCGGCGGCCTGGTTCCTGATTCTATCGTTGACGTTCTCTGATCCGAGCAACATCGAGAGCATCAGACTCAGTTGCGCGTGATCGACATTATCCTCGGTGCTGGCACTGTCGACAATCAGTTGCCCGACAGCCTCGTCGTCAATATCGGCGGTAGCTGGGCGTACGCCGTCACATTCCTTCTTCTTGATCATGGTATCGGTCAACTCGGTCAGCAGAGACAGATGAGGGGCGCTACGTTCGCCGTCGGTGACCTGGCCAGGTGGCACTTTTGCGGACAGGTGCGGGTATGAATTCTTTCCAGCCTTGTCCATCGCCAGTTCCAGAATCCTGCGCCGTGGCAGTTTCTGCAGGCACATCCATTCGAACAGGTCCTGGCCCAGATCACTGAACTCTCGCAGCCAGGCTCGAGGCCTCGGGTAGCCCAGTCGGTTACGCTTGACCGACACCAGCTCGTTCTTGAAAACGGCAAATACCAGTGCGTCCTCGAGTTCCTGGTCGATCGGCATCTGGCTGCACTTCAGCGCCAGGTTCTGGTGGGCTTCCTCGAACCAGCCTTCCCAGTCACCGAACTCGCGGTAGCGCCTTCCTGCGTAGGCTTTCAGGCGAGTGATCCAGCCATCCGAATACAGCTGTTGCAGCCGTCTGTTCTGAATTCCCTTGTCGTTTTCCATGACAGCGTTACAGTCCGATATTCAACAGCGCCTGAGCACGCTCGCACAGTGACTCTGAACCACTCGCCAGTGGTGTGTCCAGAAGTGGGCTGAACAGTGTGCTTTGCGTCAACTGTGGGCGTTGCCTGAGTTGTTCATACAAGGACAGCTGTGCCTGCCAGAAGACATCCGCATCGACGATGGCAGTCTGATTGCTGGTCTGAGTACGCGTCTGGCAGGCAGTGTAGGCCAGCAAGGTCCATTGTCCCAATGCGGTCAGATCATCGCGTGAAGCCTTGCATTGTTCAATCTCCGACGCCGTCTTGCAGTTCAGAGCCTCGTCGGGCAGATCTGTCGTCCAGGCAAGCCAGGGAGAGACCGCCTCACTGCCGAGCGCCTCTGCGCTCAGCCGCATGCCATGCTGGAAATGAGCTTGCTCGACTTCCACGGCTGACAGGCTTTCAAACAGGCCGCTGAGCTGACGCGTCCGGCGGGCCATTGGAGGTTGACCAGGCAGGCCGAGGTCGCTGCTGCGATAGAGATCCAGGTTGTTATCCAGTTGTTGTTGAAGCTGACTGTCGGCCCGTTGCATCATGGGAGCCACGAGAACGGCAAGCAGTACAGCGGCAACGGCGCCACCATAAACCGGCAAAGGCTGATTGAAAATGGACCCGATCCACTGCCGTAGCCGATCAGTCGAGAACGAAGGTGAGGCTTTGCTCGGATTGGAATCGATGACGGTATCAGCCTGAGCACATGCGGCTTCTTCGGCGCTCCATTGCTCTGCCTCTACCAGATCCAGCAGGTGTTGGAAGTGTTCAGGGTCATTGGCCACGTGACTCAGAATCTGGGTGGCACGTTCTTTGGGCAGTGTGCCTGAGCGCCAGGCGCTGAGTTCATGCCACTGTGGTGGCGGGCCTTCAGCCTTGTTGCCGAACAGGCTTACGCCAGCATAGGCAATCGCATTGTCGTTGTCAGTTTCGTTCACGAAATAATCACCCCTTGGCAGCGCGTCGATAGGGTAGCGCGTGGCGCGCCGCTCATGGTTTCTGAATGGCCACTATGCGAACTGATGTCATGCTGTAAGGAACAATGTCGCTGTCCAGCAAGGATTCCAGCTGACGCCACTGTGGGTCTTTCCAGTCTGTCGATCCGTTTTTCGAGAGCTCCAGCATGTTTTCCAGAATTCCGCTTGTGGCGGGATGGGAAGCTGGAAATGCATAGAACAGAACGGTATCCGTACCCCAGGGAGGCGTGACTCTGATTGGCGTCTGATCGATGTCCGGAATTTTCTTCAGGACATCTGCACTCAATGGTGTTCTGGCCTCCATTTCGTTGGATGGATACAAGACCGAGAGATCGCCAGCAGCATCGAGGACCAGTATCAACAAGCGACTGTCTTCGACAGCGACAGCCTGGAAGTGAACAAGCTCACCCTCGGTAATTCTATTGCTCAGTAGCGGGTGGCGAAAGTCGACACGCAGATCGCCGAGTTGCTGTTCACGATCGATTCGGGTACGGCGTTTCAGCCACTCACGCGCCGCCAACCATGCCTGCAGTTCGGCAGTTGTGACGTCAGGCTCGAAACGGTGGACAAGCTGTCCATCAGGCGCGCGTGCTATCAGGGCCTTGTCGTCCAGATCGAAACGGATATCCGGAGTCGCGCCGTGGTCTGCCTTGATCGAGCGGGCGCGCAGCATGGCTGTCGACGGTGGGCCCTCATCGGGTAGATTGGCGTAGACCAGTAGTTGGTCAGAGACATCTGGAACGGGATCACCCTTCGCCAGCAAATTGTAGACCGAGTCACTAGGGCGATTGAAGATCGAACGATTCAGCAGGGGCATTTCGCTGTCTGCCAACTGCGGCAAGGACACCGGGGTATGGTTGCAGGACTGGCAATGCGTGGCGAATTCGTCCAGCACACGATTGAACAGATGGGCATGGCTCAGCGTCTGCAGGTGACTCTGACCTGCCGGTGAGCGAGTCAGTGCGCGCAACAATGCGTCCGTAAATCCACCGTGAGGTTTGCCATCCACACTCTGCAGCAGGCCGGCATCGATTTCGTCCTGCGAGATATCCACTGCCAGCTGATCTTCGGCGGCAGCTCCGAAATACACCGTGTTGGTGTAGCGAAAATCTGCATCGGGTTGTTGATCCTGCCCCTGTGTCGCCACAGAGGGATCGACAGGCTTGTTGTCGGATGATGTTTCATTCCATCTTTTTCGCAGTAGCGGTAGCAGATTGAAGAATCGTTTGTGTTGGGGCGTATAGGCTGACCCTTTGCCTCTGGCTGTATTGCCGGAAAAACAGGCATCGACCATGACCAGCACATGGCGCTCGATGTCCAGCGCCTCGAGTCGCGGTTTCAATTCGTGTCGACCGATCAGCAGGCCATCGAGCGTCGGTGTATCGAGCTTGTCGAGCTGAAGTCTGTCGGGATCGAATTCACTGCTGACCAGCGCGCCACTGCCATCAGGCAAATGCAGGCGTGACCCGAATGCAGGATCGCTGGCGCTGGTGCCGTGCCCGGAAAAATAGACGATGATGTCGTCACCCGGCGCCGTGTCACTGGCAAGCTGATCCAGCTGGCCGAGTATGGCCTGTTCGGTGGCCTGTGAATCAATCAGTGTGACGATATTGTCCGGCTGGAATTGCCAGTACCGGATGAGGACATCACGCAGAGCCGCAACATCGTTGCGTGGTCCTTCCAGGTCATCGATACGCTCGTCCTGGTAGTTGGAAATGCCGACGAGCAAAGCGTGCTGGGCAGCACTCACCGTGCCACTGGCAAGAATCAGGACGCAGCTGGCCAACAGTGCCGCTGGCCGCAGCTGAAATGTGCCGAGATGGTCACGCGCTCGGTTAACGCCAAGCCTAATGCAGAGCATGAATGTCAGCCACCTTGTCGATATCGGACACCGTGATGCGACCGTCTGACTCAACAAGGATGCCGGGTTGAGACGGGCCGCTGAGTGTCTCTGCCTGCTGTTGTATGCAGTGATTGAAATACCCATCGTCCTTGATTGGTTTGAGGTTATAGGATACCTGAACCAGCTGTTGCTCCAGAAAATGATAGACCACTTTCACTGGCCGGGCTCCGCACAGAGTCTGATTCTGTGGCTCGGCAAACGTACAACTTTCCAGAAACCACGCGCGCCGGTTGCGGCCATAAGTCGTACGTGCAGTCTGACAATCGGCGGTGTGCTGCCAGAGTGCAGTGGCAGAGATCATGACCGGTTCACGAGCATCGCCAATGGGCATGAGTGACAGAGACACCGGCTCACGGACCACTGAGCTGGCGTAGAGAGGCAGGATGCCTGTCGAACAGATGAGAAGACAGAGTGGCAAGGTGATACGGCCGCCCTGAAATGATCGGTGTTGATGGTCCTGTCGTGACCGAGAGCTCTGGCGCAGGCCGCAGGTTCTGCAGCCTGCCATCAGTATCAGCAGCAGCAAGGTGAGAGAGCCTGTAGAGCCGGCGCCATAGGATGAATGCAGGTTGGATTTCACGACATCGTCATCGACAGGAAATTCAACATCGTTCTGTTCAGCGGCGATGGTGCTGCGTATCCAATCCAGATAGGCCGCTACCCGGGTGTAGACACCGGGAGATGTCGGGTCAGCGCAACCATAGCCCCAACTGACTATGCCAGCCAGGCTCAAGCCTCCAGGGCTCTGCTGATCACGACGATACAGGGGGCCGCCGGAATCGCCCTGGCAGGAATCGATACCCCCTTGCGAGGCGGCGGCACAGAGATGCTCGTCACTGATATCTCCGGCATAGACGGGGAAGAGCTCGCTGCATTGGGCACCGGGTATCATTTGAACGTCGGCGCCTTGCAGTATGGTGGGAAATTGCTGCTCTTGAAAGAAGTCTTCCTCGTTCAGAGCGCCCCAGCCAACAATCAGCCCAGCATCGTTGAGGGTGGTCCGCTGGGCGTCCAGGGGTGCTGCCGATGTCGACGCATCGCGGGACAGTTGCAGTAGTGCTATATCGTTGGTAATGGTGATGGCGCTGAAGTCGGAATGCTGCAGAATCTGCGACACCGCGACAGGTTGATTGACTGGATTATTCAAGTCTGTGCTGCCGGCAAGAACACTGATTTCTGCAACGGGCGTTGGCGCACCGGATGCAGATTCCACGCAGTGTGCCGCGGTGAGAACCCAGCGTGAAGCGATCAATGTGCCGCCGCAGAACTGGCTGTCGAAAAAGGAGCCCGTCCGTGCCAGTCTGGTGTTGTTCAACAAGGCGACGGTGGCCGGTGCGGACTGGATGTCGAAATCAGTGCCGCCCACGATTCGAAGGTGTTCAGAAGGGATTGCATCGCTGAGCGCAGGCGCGGAGCAGGCCAGCGACGAGCAGAGCGCAATGAACAGTGCTTTGAGTGAGTGCTTCATCTGATGTACCCGTGAGTCTGATCGATTGTCGGTCGGCGCTTGATTGCCGTATCCTGGATAACGCACAGGGAAGAGATGTTTGACAGGAAGGGCGGGGATCTGGATGGCCGTGTATGATTGCCGCGGTCCGTCGATCTGACGAAACACTGCACTCAAGGGATATTTCAATGCGTCAATTCACAATTGCAGGGATAGCAGGGCTGCTGGCAGCCGTGACAGCGCCGGTGCAGGCTCAGGACCTGGTCTCTTCTGTGAACTCTGTCACGCGTAGCTACAACTATGTCGAGATTCAGTACTTGCCGGAAGTGGATGCCGATCTACCGATTCTGGCCATCGCCGTCATCGACATCAATGACAACTGGTCGTTGCGAGGCGAATATACAAAGCTGGATATTGACCTGGGTGACGATTCCGTCGATTTCAATGCGGTTGGCTATTCCCTGGGGGTTCTGTACCACAAGCCACTGGCGGCCATGTCGAATTCGGATTGGGTGGCGGGTCTGAGTTTCGGCAAGATTGACCTGGAAATCGACTACATCTATCTTGACGAACCGATAACCGGTACTACTGATTTTCAGGAGGGCTATCTGGGTATTCGTCGAACTCTGACGCCGCAACTGGAAAGCGAAGTGGGCGTGACTGCCTACCATGACGAGGATGATAGCGATATCTCGTTCTCGGGAGACCTGAAACTGGTTTTCCGGGTGCGCCCTTCGCTGGATATTGCCCTGTCATTGAACGAGATCGGTGAAGGCGATCTATTCGGTTTCGGCTTGCGTTATACCTGGCACTAGGGAGAGACCAGTCTGAAGCCTGTCATGGCCGTACGGCTGTAGCGCTTGGCTCTGTTGCGCGAGCTCAGACGACTGCGAGAGGCATCGCTTTCCCAGGCGCCGCCGCGCAGCACACGTTCCCTGGTGGCGTCAGCCAGATTGGCCTTGCCATCCTGTGGCGTATTGTCGAACCCGTCAGCCCAGTGGTCGAGTACCCATTCCCAGACATTACCCTGCATGTCATACAGGCCATGTGCATTGGGTTTGTAACTGGATACCGGAGCACTGAACCAGTAGCGGTCATTGCAGGCAATGCGTGCCGACCACTTGGAACCCGAGGGTGACAGGCTTGTATCTGCAATATTGGCGTGACTGCACAGCCCTTGCGGATCGGAGCCGTTTACATAGGCATGTTCGTTTTCACCGGCTCGGGCCGCATACTCCCACTGAGCCTCTGTCGGCAGCGCGAACTGGCGGCCCTCGGTGTCGCCGAGCCATCTGGCGTAGGCCATGGCATCGTTCCAGCTGACGCAGCTTACCGGATAGTCTGGTTTTTGCGGGTAGCCGGGGTCCCGCCAGTTCTTGTCCTTGACCCAGTCCCAGCGGGCTGCTGCGCGACTGATGCCTCCGTTATCCATCCAGATGTAACAACCAGACAGGCCCCCGGCGTGTTTCTCCGCATCGGTGCGGTAGCCTGTGTTTTCGACAAACTGGGCGAACTGGGCAACCGTGACTTCGGTCCGTGCCATGGAGAAGGCTGGAACGGTGACGGAATGTCTGGGCTTTTCATACGATTCGCAGCGTGAATCCTGTCTGGAGCAACCCATGGAATAAGTGCCACCCGGCAAGCTGATGGTCTCCGGTACAAGCGGCGTGATTGGTTGTAGAGAGACCGAGAGAGCCAGCTTCTCTTCCTTGAGTTCCACCTCTTCCCTGAAAGCCTGATATCCGGTGCGCGTGACCAGGATGTCGTATGAGCGATTGAGAGCCAGTGCCATTCCTGGTTCGTACTTTTCAACAATATTCATGATGCGCACACGTGCATCATCAGGGGTTGTATTGACGATCAATTGTCCGGTCCTGTCTGCTGCCGTCTCGATGGTGGAGGTATCGGCAGCCGGTTCGGGTCGGCCCGCTGGTGTCTTTTGCGCAAGTGTTGGTGCGCCTGTCGTGGCGGTGGGCGCTGCGTGCTTCTCGGGCAGCATCACGACATCGTCGAGGTCCTTGGTGGATCTGCCAATCTGTTCGAGGCGCGTCCTGGCCAGTGGGGCAAACAGCCCGTCGGGGAAACGTTCCAGATAGGCGCGATACTCGGCAGCGGATTGGCTCTGGTTGATGGACGTCCAGAACAGCAGGTCCGGGTCGATCTGCACTGATTCGTCAGGCTGTTTGTCGCTCTTCGTCATGTTGGAGGGGTCACTGTCAGCGGTCTCGATCTGCGCTGCATCACCACTTTGCCCGTTGGCCGTATCCGAACTGCCGGACGCGTCGCCCGGCTCGCCTGCCAGGTAGTAATCCTGCAACAGTGAGCTGCTTTCCCAGGGGACCTGGCGGCCTTCGGTGGCTTTGACAACTGCCGCCCGGGTTCGACGGATGGTCTGGGTCAGACTGAGTCCCGGGGTACGTAATTCCTGCAGCAGGGCCCCCGTGAACACACCATTACGTCCATCACCATCCGCTGCCACGTCGCCGGGGGCCGTGCTGTACACCACCAGAGATCCGATAGGCGCCTCGACTCTTGCCAATCCACGATTGCTGCCGCGAAAATTGCTCGGAAACGGGTTGTTGCGACAGGCGTCGAGGATCAGCAGGTTCAGGGCATTGCCGGCCGATTCCATCTTGGCCAGAATGCTGCCGACGTCGACGGACTCGAAGGGCACCTCGTCTTCCTCTTCCAGCGCACTATCCACCGGGATCAGAAAGTTCCGATTGTCGATCTGCATGCCATGGCCGGCATAGTAGAAGAGGCCAACGCCGCGCTGCTCCTTCAATTGTCTGCCAAAGTCGCGAATGGCCCGGCTCATCTCACCCCGATCCGCATCGATGCGCAGAATGACGGTGAATCCGAGATTCTCCAGTGTGTCAGCCATGTCCCTGGCATCGTTTTCAGGGTTGTCCAGTGGCGACTCATTGTAGTCACTGTTGCCGATGACCAGCGCCAGACGATTTTCCTGAGCCAGCAGTGATGCTGGCAGGCACAGTGTCACTACCAGAAGAACCAGCGTCAGCAAATGATGGCCAGCCCTGGTGCAGATCATCCCGGCGTGTTCTTTTCCACCCAGCGTGACTCACCGTTGGCCAGAGTCTCCTTCTTCCAGAAGGTCGCCCGGCTCTTCAGGGCTTCCATCAGGAATCGGCAGGCATCGAAGGCTGCCGCCCGGTGCGCCGAACACACCGCTGTCAGCACGATCGGCTGCCCGGGCAGGATGTCACCCACCCGATGTACGATCAGGGCATCGATGATGTCCCATTGCTGGCGCGCATCCTGGATGACTTCTTCCAGTTGCTTCTCGGTCATGCCCGGGTAGTGCTCGAGCGTCATGGCCGTCACCGAATCCCCTTCGTTGTGATTGCGCATGGTGCCCACGAAACTTGCCGTGGCGCCGAAGCTGCCCACAGGCAGGGAGGCTTCGAACTCGGCCAACAGGCGAGCGGGATCAAACGACTCACTGTGCAGTTGAACGGCCATCAGCCGCCCGTCACCGGTGGGAAGAAGGCAACTTCATCGCCGTCGGAGACGGGTTCGCCGGGTTCACGATGTTCCAGGTTTACCGAGCACAGCACATTCTCTGGCATCAAGGGTGTTGATGTGGCACGTTCCCAGACCTGCGCAACGGTCTGCACGCCCTCGGCCTCGATCTGGTTTAGGCCGTCGGGTTGCTGCTCGCGCAGGCTGGCAAAAAATCTGACCTTGATAGCCATGAACTTGTCCGAATAACGATACTCTCGAATAATACCTCAGGCGTGAGCAGACACCCATAAATCCGGCAGCTGCCTGTCCAACTTCCAATAGAGCCCCCAAAGAGCCCCCATGTCAGACCCACACGACAATCAGCAGACACCCACATCCAGCCCCGGCGTTGAGCAGACACCCACATCGGGCACTGCCGCCGATCAGCAGACACCCACATCTGCCGCAGCCGCTCAAACCCCGCCACAAGGCGCTATCAGCCCCGACACGGGCGGTATGGGCAACGGCCTGACTCACTTCAACGCAGCCGGTGAAGCCCATATGGTGGATGTCGGTGACAAGGCGGTCACCCACCGTGCCGCAGTCGCCGGCGGCCGAATTTCCATGTTGCCCGCCACCTTCGAGATGGTTTGCGCCGGCACTCACAAGAAAGGTGATGTGCTGGGGATCGCCAGAGTGGCTGGCATCATGGCCGCCAAACGCACCAGTGAGTTGGTGCCGCTGTGCCACCCGATCGGCCTGACACGCGTGGATGTGGTATTCCGCACCGAGCTTGCGGATTCTTCCGTACATTGCGAAGTCAGGGCAGAAACCCGTTCTCAGACCGGGGTCGAAATGGAAGCCCTGATCGGCCTGCAGGTAGCCCTGGCGACCATCTATGACATGTGCAAGGCTGTCGACCGAGGCATGTGCATGACCGACATCCGCCTGCTTGAAAAGAGTGGTGGCAAGTCCGGGGATTACCGGGCAGAGTAGGGCGACCAGAGGCCGCACAGCAGCGGCCTTTGCATCGTCACGAGCCGATGTGACGATTAATTGACGAGGTCGGGTGCTTTTCTCCGGAGACAGAAGCGACAGGCGTGCAGGCCGAGTGATTTCTGCCGCTAAGATCAAGTGATGTCTGTTCTGTGCAGCGGAGGATGGCGGGTGCAGTTGACGCTATCAGGTGCTGTCCCAATCGTATCCACCTTGTAAACAAACAGTCATTGAACTCTTGCGCCCGGATGAATCCATTGGGGTGCGATACACTTCCAGATATCGGTGATATTCGGCAACACAATCGAGCTTCCGTGATGCTCGTACAAGAGGCGTTGACATGAAACTCCTGAAATGGCTATTGGGAACAGTGGTCGTATTGGTATTGGTCGTTGGTGTGGGTGTGGTAGCGCTGGTGTACCTGGTGGACTGGAATGATTTCAAGGACACCATCCAGAACCAGGTCAAGAAGCAGACCGGCCGTGATCTGCAGATAACCGGTGATCTGAGTCCCTCGGTATTTCCGTGGGCGGGTATTTCCATCGGTGAGATCTCTCTGGCGAATGCAGACGGTTTCGGTGATGTCCCGTTTGCCAGTATCGACAGCGCCGATGTCAAGGTGAAACTGCTGCCGCTGATCAAGCGTGAGATCAATGTGCGCACCGTCGAGTTGAAGGGGTTGCAGCTGGATCTGCAACGCGAAGCCGATGGCACCACCAACTGGGATGATCTGCTCAACAGCACCACCACGACAACGACCACCGTCAACAACGACGATGACACCAAGACTCAGGTGACGACCGAGGTGGAAGGCAGTAGTGCCACCATCGCGGCACTCTCGGTTGGCGGCATTGAAGTGCTGGATGCCAATGTCAGCTGGCGCGATGCCACCACCGGCACCGATGCTGCCTTGTCCGGTTTCAACCTGCGCACCGATGCCATCGAGCTGGAAAAGCCGTTTGAGCTGAATGTCGATTTCTCGGTAGCCAGTAACAGCATGGACCTCACCGCCGATATCAAGGGTTCCGGTGAGCTGATGATTGATCTGGACAGCCAGGTGTACACGGTCAAGGGTTTCACCCTGAGCACCGATGCCAAGGGCGGCGCCCTGCCGGCAGGCGAACTTGCAGCGACACTGCAGGCCGACGTCATGGCCATGCTGGACCAACAGAAAGTCGACGTTTCATCACTGAAGCTTGCCGCTCTGGGGCTGGAGCTGGACGGTAGTCTGGCTATTGAAAACCTGGACACCGAGCCTGCCATCACCGGCCAGTTTGCCAGTAACGAATTCAGCCCGAGAGAGATGTTCGTCAAGCTGGGTATCGAGGCGCCCGTGACCGCTGACGAGTCTGTGCTGAGCAAGGCAAGCCTGAAACTGGCATTGGCAGCGACACCCAACAGCGCGGCATTGAACGAACTGAGCATCATGCTCGATGACACCAACTTCACCGGTGAGGCCAGCGTGCCGTCACTGGAAGGTGCGATTCCGCCGGTGCGCTTCGACTTCGCGGTCGATGCCATCGATCTGGATCGTTATCTGCCGCCCGTCAGCGAGGCGGCAGGCGAAGACGCACCAGCCGATGAACCTGCCGGTGACGGCACGGGCACCGACGGTGATACGCCCATCGAACTGCCCACCGAGATGATGCGCCAGCTGGACATCGACGGTACATTTCGCGTCGGCAGTGTCAAGATCAGCAATCTGACCACCAGCAATATCGTTATTCCCGTGAAGGCCGCCGGCGGCAAGCTGGCACTGCAGGACATGCAGGCGCAGATGTACGAAGGCCAGTTCAATGGCACTACTCGTATCGATGTCGCCAGCGATACTCCCTCCTACGGTGTGCAGATGACGCTTGACGGCATCCAGGCCGATCCACTCTTGGCGGACCTCATGCAGAAGGACTCCTTCCTGAGCGGAGGGGGCGAAGTCGCTGCCGATATCACCACCAGCGGCAATACGGTCAACAAGATCATGGCTGGCCTCAATGGTCAGTTCAACACAGCCTTTACCGATGGTTCCATCAATGGCATCAACATCGGTTATCAGATCCGTCGGGCCAAGGCGGCGCTGACGGGCAAGAGCCTGCCGGAAGAAGAAGGCTCGGTGAAGACCGACTTCTCCTCACTGTCTGTCAGTGGAACCTTTGCCGATGGCGTCATGAGCTCGGACGATCTGGACATGCGCTCACCGTTGCTGCGTCTGGGTGGCGAAGGCACCGTCGACCTGCCCGGTGAAGCGGTGGACTACACCATGACCACACTCATCACCGGCACGGCGCAGGGCCAGGGTGGGGCGGATCTGGATTCGCTCAAGGGCGTACAGCTCGACATACCCATTCGAGGCACTTTTGAAGAGCTGGCGGCCAACTTCGCAGGCGTCATCCTGTCGGGCATGAAGGACAACATCACCGGCAACCTGAAGAACCAGGCCAAGGCGCTTGCCGATGAAAAGGCTGCAGAGCTGAAAGCTCAGGCGGACGAATTGAAGGCTGCCAAGGAAGCGGAGCTCAGAGAAAAGGCGGAAGAAGTCAAGTCGGAGGCTGTGGACAAGGCCAAGGACAAACTCAAGGGGTTGTTCAAGTAAGCACCAAAATAGCCAGTCGCGTCCTGTGCTGGTTCGACCAGCACGGGCGCAAGCACCTGCCCTGGCAACAGAACAAGACCACCTACCGAGTGTGGGTGTCTGAAATCATGTTGCAGCAGACGCAGGTGGCCACCGTCATCCCGTACTACGAAAAGTTCATGCAACGATTCCCGGATCTGCAGTCGCTGGCTGCTGCCCCCGAGGATGACGTGCTGGCCCACTGGTCGGGACTGGGCTACTACGCACGCGCCAGAAATCTGCATAAATGCGCGCAGATGGCTGTCAGCGAGCACGGCGGCGCTCTGCCCGAAGAGCTCGATGCTCTGGTGTCGATGCCGGGCATCGGCCGCTCGACCGCCGGCGCCATTCTCAGCCTGGCGCTCGAACAACCTCATCCGATACTCGACGGCAACGTCAAGCGCGTGCTGGCCCGCCATCAGGCCATCGACGGCTGGCCCGGCAAGAGCGAGGTCCTCAAGCACCTCTGGCTCGTCTCCGAACAGCAGACACCCATGAAAAGAACGGCCAGCTTCAACCAGGCCATGATGGATCTGGGCGCGACCGTCTGCACCCGAAGCAGGCCCGATTGCGCGCGCTGCCCGCTGTCTGCTGATTGCCGGGGCCTGGCCCTGGGAGATCCTCAGCGTTTTCCCGGCCGCAAGCCGAAGAAAGAGACACCCACGAAGCAGACCATCATGCTGGCACTCGAGCTGGCAGACGATCAGGGCATGGATGTCGGCATGCTGATGGAGCGGCGACCGCCCTCGGGTATCTGGGGCGGTCTGTGGAGCCTGCCCCAGATCGACTCACTGGCCGATCTGGACTCGTGGCTGAACGCTGCGGGGCTGGAGGCGCGTAGCGAGCCGCTCAGCGCTGCTCGCCTGCGGCATACCTTCAGTCATTTCCACCTTGATATCGACGTGCAGGCCCTTACCGTTGGGGTACTCGATCGCGGCATTCTGGAGAGTGCCGAGCGTGTCTGGTATAACGGTGGGCCATTACCCGGTGGCGTTGCCGCCCCGGTAACCAAAATCCTGAACAGTCTAGTTGGAGAATTGCTTTGACAACCCGCATGGTGCAATGCGTCAAGCTGAACAAAGAGGCCCCCGGTCTCGAACGCCCGACCTATCCGGGCGATCTCGGCAAACGCATTTTTTTTAATATATCCGCTGAAGCCTGGCAGTCGTGGGTATCCCACCAGACCATGCTGATCAACGAGTATCGGCTTACTCCTGTGGACCCCAAGGCTCGCAAGTTTCTGGAAGAGGAAATGGAAAAATTCCTGTTCAGTGATGATGCTGCCATGCCCGATGGTTACGTGCCTCCGGAGTAAGGTGTTGTGCGTGTCTCGCACATCAGGAATGTGAATCTGTAACGTCCGGACACGTTCGTACACGTTGGCGTTCAAATTGCAGTGCTACCATTCCTACACAGATATTTCAAGGTTGGTTAGTACATGCCCCCGAACTCCGGGAATGAAGCAGCCAGACTCGCAGCTTTGCGGGATCTGGATATTCTGGACACGGAGCCGGAGGCCGAATTCGAATCCATAGTCAAGGCCGCCGCGGCCTTGTGTGGTATGCCCATGAGCCTGATATCACTGGTCGATGAAGATCGACAGTGGTTCAAGGCCAATGTGGGCCTGCCGGGTGTCTCTGAAACACCCCGAAGCATGGCTTTCTGCGCGCGCACCATCCTGCAGGATGACATCATGGAGGTCGACGACTGCGCCTCCGATGCTCGTTTTCACGACAATCCATTGGTTACCGGGACACCAGGGTTGCGTTTTTATGCCGGTGTACCGCTGTGTCTGAGCGATGGTTCACATGTGGGCAGTCTGTGTGTTATGGATCAGAAGCCTGGCAAATTGACAGATTCGCAGCGCGTAGCGCTGATGCATCTGTCTGAAGCCGCCGTTCACGCTCTGGAGTCGCGACGCTCGGCTCGAAATCAGGTGATCAATGAGTCCCGCTTTCGAACCCTGTGCTCATCCCTGTCCGTGGGGGTTTTTGCCACCGACACCCAGGGTAATCATTTCTTTGCCAACGACCGTTTGAGGCAGATCCTCGGAGTGAGTGCGGGTGAGGTGAGTGAAAGTGAGTATCTGCGCAATCTGCATCCACATGACAAGGAGCTGTTCGCCAATCACTGGCGAGAGGCCACCGAGAGTGATAGTGATTTTGAACTGGAATTTCGGATAATACGAGACGACAACACGATCACTACCGCAAGAATCCTGTCGAGCCCTGTTATCTCGGATGAAGATTCGATCATCGGGCGGGTCGGTTCGGTTGAAGACGTAACGCTTTCCAGAGAGCACCTTGCCGATCAATATCGCACCCTTGCGCTTTTGCGTCAGACAGGGTCTCTGGCAAAGGTCGGCGGATGGGAGCTGGATGTCTTCAACGAAAAGGTCATATGGACAGAGCAGACTTGTCTTATTCATGGCCTGCCTACCGATTATCAGCCTGCGTTGAGCGAGGCGCTGGACTATTACACGCCGGAATCGCGCGAAAAGCTCACTGCGGCACTGGACAAGCTGAGCGCTGGTGGCTCCAACTTTGATCTGGAAGTTCAGCTGCAGCGTGTAGATGATCAGCGCATCTGGGTCCGCGTCGTTGGCGAAGCAGATCTGGAAGAGGGAAAGGTGGTTCGACTGCGCGGTGCCGTGCAGGATATCGATGAGGTCGTGCGTCAGAGGCAGGCGCTGAAAAATGCTCATGAAAGAATAAGCATTGCAACAGAGAGTGCCGACATCGGTGTCTGGGAGTGGGACTTCGAGAGTGACGAAA
>CBDUIJ010000122.1:0-15161 GCA_965367215.1 uncultured Granulosicoccus sp. | reverse complement strand
ACTTGAACATCTTGACGAAGAACAATGAACAGCAGAATCGGCATTTTATTGTCGGGCAATGGTGACGATTTCGGTGCAGGTGTTGCATTTGCCACACAATGCAACGTGGTGCGACGGTTCTGCCGTGGCGGCAGCAACGGGCAGTGCCCTGGCGAACCTTGCTCTACAGAATCAGAGCGACGGTGTCTTGAACGCCGGTCGCATGGCATCGAGCATACGAGTCGCCAGTGCCAGCTTGTGCTGCCTGGACTGGCCTCGACCCACGGGGCCATTCACGAACAGATTCGCCAGGCCATGAACCGAGGACCAGGCCAGTAGTTCTTCAACGCTTAGCTGGTCCGGGTCGGTATCGTGAATCGAGTCGGCAAAACCGCCTTTCAGGTTGGCACTGAGCTGCTCGGCGGCGGCCACGTAGGCGTCATCGGCTGAATAGATGGTCTCCTCGTTCCACATGGCGCGGAAGAATGCCGGTTTGTCGATGGCAAAGGCGATATAGGCCAGTCCCACGGCCAGCAGGGCGTCCTGTTCTTTCCGATGTGCCTCGGCATTGGCCGCCGACAAGGCGTCCGACAGCTGCAGCAGGGCTCGCGTGGCAAAGGCGGTCAGCAGATCTCGTTTGTCGCTGTAATGCCTGAAGGCCGAGGATGGGGATACGCCCAGGCGTTTGGCACAGGCACGCAGGCTGACCGCTTCCAGCCCGAATTGCGTGGCGAGTTCATCCACGGCATCGAGCAGCGATTCCGCCAGATTGCCGTGATGGTAGGTCCCCTTGTCTTTTTTCATCGGAAGTTTCATGGACACGATTCTACTCGTCAATGTGATCAGTGTTAACTTTTTTTTCGAAAACGCTTGAAAAACGGATTCATCTTCCGCTACTATATGTGAACAGTGTTTACATGGGTCAGTTGAAGAAGCGGGCTGGCCTGGAATATGTTGCAATTTGATGCACAAGTCATCCGTAACCGCTGTAGCAGTACCAACGCTTCTCGACATCGACAAGCCAAGAGGTATCAATCATGTGTTCATCAAGAAGAAGTACAGTCGAATCGCGCAGTCATCGTTCATGGTCACGCAGCGCAGAAGAGACTGGCCGTAGCGGTCGCTGGACAACCGTCAATATTGCCGCCATGGTGGTGGGTTTCGTGTTGTTCTGGCCCGTCGGACTCGTCGTGCTGTTCTGGATCTACTCGGGGCGGGATGTGCAGGATCTGCCAGGCGCCATTCGTGAGCAGTGGGGCCGAATGTTTCACGGCAGCAAGCCCGCTCAGGCAGGCTCTGACAACGTCGTGTTCAACGACTATCAGCAGACTCAGTACGATCGCATTCGCGAAATCAAGGAAGAGATCAAGTCACGCGCCCAGCGGTTTGGCGAATTCCGAATGGATGCCAGGCGTCGCGCCGACCAGGAAGAGTTCGATCGCTTCATGGCCAATGGCAGCAAGGCCGGTGCTCCCGAGCAATAGGTCGGGGCAGGGCAACATGAGTAGTGACGGGGCGTCTGTGCCGGCTGGCACAGACGCGATAAACGAACAAGGCCCGACGATCTGCAGCAGTCATCTGACTGCCGAGGTCGCCGGGCCTTGTGCGTGCCAGGGCCGAATTACCGGCCATGGCTGCATTCAACGATAAGACAGAACCATCAGACGATACGTGTCAGCACGTCCGCTCGCGCAATGACTTCGGATTCTGGTGCGCGACGGTTGCGGTACTCGACCTCGTCATTCGCCAGCAGCTTGTCGCTGACAACGAAGCGGTGCGGAATACCGATCAGTTCCCAATCGGTGAACATGGCACCGGGACGCAGTGGCCGATCATCGAACAGTACATCGATTCCCGCGGCCTGCAGTTCGGCATAGAGCGCTTCGGCCGCGGCCTTGACGGCATCGGACTTGACCATGTTTATCGGGCAGATCACGGCCTCGAACGGTGCGATGGCCATGGGCCAGATGATGCCCCTGTCATCGTTGTTCTGCTCGATGGCAGCTGCAGCGGTACGCGTAATGCCGACGCCGTAGCAGCCCATCATCATGGTTTGCGGTTTGCCGTTCTCATCCAGAACCGTAGCGCCCATGGACTGGCTGTAGGTGTCACCCAGCTGGAAGATGTGTCCGACTTCTATACCGCGCACGATCTTCAGCGTTCCGCCACCGACCGGGCTGGGATCACCTTCTACCACGTTACGCAAGTCACGTACCTCTGGCTCGGGCAGGTCCCGTCCCCAGTTGACACCAGCCAGATGCTTGCCGTTTTCATTGGCACCGCAAACGAAATCACTGAGTTTGGCAGCATCGGCATCGGCGAAGATCGGGATGCTCAGGCCCACCGGACCGATGGAGCCCGCATCGCAGTTGGCAGCTGCCTTGATGGCCTCGGCATCGGCCATGGTCAGGGGCGAGGCGATTTCAGGCAGATGCTCGGCCTTGACTTCGTTGAGCTGATGATCGCCGCGTAGTACCAGTGCCACAACGGGAGTATCGACTCCCTGTACCAGCAAGGTCTTCAGGCAACGTGATTCATCCACTTGCAGTTGAGCCGCCAGCTCGGCAATGGTGTGGACGCCGGGTGTCTCGACCGTGCTCATTGCTTCACTGGCATCACCGCGAGTGCCCTGACTGATAGCTGCGGCCTTTTCCATGTTCGCCGCGTAGTCACCTTCGGTGGAATAGACCACGGCATCTTCGCCACTGTCTGCCAGGACGTGGAATTCGCGCGACATGGCGCCGCCGATGCTGCCGCTATCGGCCTCCACTGCCCGGTATTCCAGGCCCATGCGATCGAACATGTTGCAATAGGCAATGTGCATCTGGTCGAAGCTTTCCTGCAGGGAGGCCTCACCCAGATTGAAGGAATAGCCATCCTTCATGATGAATTCTCGTGATCGCATCACGCCGAAACGAGGCCGGACTTCATCGCGGAATTTTGTCTGGATCTGGTAGAAGTTCAACGGCAGCTGGCGATAGCTCTTGATCTCGCGGCGGGCGATGTCGGTGATGACTTCTTCATGGGTGGGGCCGACGCAGTATTCGCGGTTGTGCCGATCATGCAGTCGCAGCAGCTCTGGACCGAACTTCTCCCAGCGCCCGGATTCCTGCCACAGCTCGGCAGGCTGGATGGAGGGCATCAGCACTTCCAGCGCCCCGGCGCGGTTCATTTCCTCGCGCACGATGGCTTCGACCTTTCGCAGTACGCGCAGACCCATCGGCATCCAGGAATAGAGCCCGGAGCCCAGACGGCGAATGAAGCCGGCCCGCAGCATCAGCTGGTGGCTGGCGATTTCCGCATCGTTTGGAGTTTCTTTGGTGGTACTGATATGGAACTGACTGGCGCGCATGCCCTTGATCTCGGTGGTTTGAGAGCAGTATAACTAGCCAGACGCGCTGCATGTCGTCCTCTGAGGACGACAGACAAGTATCATGTCATGATGGAAAAATCCTGTAGCCACATAAACTCTCATCATGTCTGACCGTCGACTGCAGGTGTTCCACACGGTTGCAGGCGTGCTCAACTTCACGCGGGCCGCAGAATTGTTGCACATGACTCAGCCGGCCGTGACCCATCAGATCCGGCAGCTGGAAGAGGAGTTCAACGCTCGGTTGTTCGATCGCAGCAACAATCGGATCAGTCTGACTGCCGCCGGCGAGCAGGTCATGGAATATGCCGACCGCATTCTGAAGCTGTATGCCGAGATGCAGGAGTCGGTCAAGACGCTCACCGGAGACCGGACCGGTCTGGTGACGCTGGGCGCCAGCACGACCATTGCCGAGTACATGTTGCCGGGTCTGCTGGGCGGCTTTCGACAGTGTTTCCCGGAGGTGCAGATACGGCTGCGAGTGGCCAATACCGATGCGGTGGTGGGCATGGTGGCAGACAATTCCATCGAATTGGGGGTGGTTGAAGGCGAGGTGGATAACCAGCTGCTACGGGTCGATCAGTGTCAGCAGGACAAATTGTTCGTGATCGTGCCGCCTGATCATGCGTTGGCCACTCGATCCAGTGTGGCGCCGAATGATCTGTTCGGCTGCCCCTTCATTCACCGCGAAGCGGGTTCTGGAACGCGCAGTGTCATCGAGAAATATTTCATTGCGCAAGGTGTGAACGAGAGCGATCTGAATTGTCCTTTCGAGCTGGGCAGTACCGAGGCCATCAAGGGGGCGGTGCAGGCAGGGGTAGGTATCTCGATCGTGTCCGAGTCCACGTTACAGAAAGAAGTGAATCTGGAAAAACTGGTGGCATTGCCATTGAATCCGCCGTTATTGCGCTCATTTTATTTCGTGCGACAGAAGCAGAAATTCCGCACGCAGCTGATGGACGAACTGTTCCAGTTTGCACGTCGGTATTTCGATGAAGCCACGTTGCTGGACAAGAACGGGCTGAAAAAAGGCTGATTCCGGACAGGGTTGCACCGCTTTGATGCGTCAAGGAAACGGCTTGACGATCCAGCATCAAACTTGCAATCTGGCACGCTGTCTATCCGGTGTGCCATCTTGTCTTGTCGGGTGTCATACTGTTGTGGTTTCCGGAGCGTTACGCTTCGGCCTTCGTTTATCTAGTCATTCAAGGAGTCGTCCAGGCGATGTTCGACATTTTCCGAGACTGGTATGCCCGGAATTTTTCGGATCCCCAGGCTGTCATTCTTGCGTTTCTGCTGTTGATGCTGTTCGGCCTGCTGTGGCTGGTGGGCGATATCATGGCGCCGGTTCTGGTGGCGCTGGTGTTGGCCTACCTGCTGGAGAGTGTGGTGGTCACCATGCAGCGCTGGCATGTACCGCGCACCCTGGCCTCGGTATTCATCCTGCTGATCATTCTGGCCTTGTCACTGGTCGTCATCTTTGGCCTGGTGCCGGTGCTGTCACAGCAGCTCACCGGAATCGTCAGGGAATTGCCGGGCATGGTGGGCAATATTCAGGAGCAGATGCTGAGGCTGCCTGAGAAATATCCGGATATCTTTACGGTGGCTCAGGTAAACGATCTGATTGACAACCTGCGGCGAGAACTGACGTCGTTTACCCAGAGCGTGTTGTCCTTTTCGCTGGCGCAACTGGGCAGCCTGGTGATGATTGCGGTGTACGTCGTGCTGGTACCCATCATGGTTTTCTTCGCACTCAAGGACAAGGACAAGCTGCTGTCCTTTGCCACCAAATTCGTGCCTCACCGCAGTGAACTGAGTTTTCAGGTATGGCGTGAGGTGGACGAGAAGATCGCCAATTACATTCGTGGCAAGTTTGTCGAAGTGATCATCATCTGGGTGGTTACCTACATCCTGTTCGCCGTGATGGGGCTCAACTATTCACTGTTGCTCAGCTTTCTGGTCGGACTCTCGGTCATCATTCCCTATGTCGGTGCCATTGCGGTGACCGTACCGATTGCGCTGATCGGCTTCTTTCAGTGGGGCTTGACGGCGAAACTGGGTTACCTGCTGATTGCCTACCAGATCATCCAGATTCTGGACGGTAACGTGCTGGTGCCGCGGCTGTTCTCGGAGGTCGTCAACCTGCATCCGCTGGCCATCATTGCGGCTGTCCTGTTCTTTGGTGGTCTGTTCGGTCTGTGGGGCGTGTTTTTCGCCATTCCGCTGGCGACGCTGGTGCAGGCGGTCATGAATGCCTGGCCCAAGGCGCGGGATCACCGGACGATGCTGATCGACGGGACGCCGCAAGGCTGATCCGACAGGTGCGGGGCAGTTGCCCTGCAAGGCAGAGCCGCGAGGACAGATTCCTCGCAGCCTGCAGGATTGATTGAGCTGTGGCGCTGGCCTAGTCGAGTGCCTGCACGGCAGCCAGAACCTCTTCCACATGCCCGGGAACCTTGACCTTGCGCCATTCCTGGCGCAGCACACCTTTTTCGTCGATCAGAAAGGTGCTGCGTTCGATGCCTTCGAATTCCTTGCCGTACATCTTCTTCAGCTTGATGACATCATAGTCACGACACATCCTGTCCTCTTCGTCGGACAGTAGCTCGAACGGCATCTCGTGCTTGGCCTTGAACTTCTCGTGACTCTTGATGCTGTCCTGTGACACGCCGAGAACGACGGCTCCGGCGGCGGTGAAGGCCTCGATGGAATCCCGGAAATTCTGGCTTTCCGTGGTGCAACCCGGCGTAGCATCACGGGGGTAGAAATACAGCACGACCTTGCTACCTTTGAGGCTGGCCAGAGAAATGTTGTGTTCGCCGGTGGCTGGCAAATCGAAGGCAGGGGCGGGTTTGTTCAGTTCTGGAGTGCTCATGGGATTTCAGGGCCGGTGTAAACGTTCGGATAGCGGTTGAGAAAGCGGCTGGTCAACAGTACCATTGCGGGATAACTCAGGAGTGAAGCATGTTTCAGGGCAGTATGGTGGCGTTGGTCACCCCGATGCTTGACGATGGTACGGTCGATGATGCGGCGCTGGCCGATCTGATCGAATTCCATGTCGAGGCTGGCACCGATGCCATCGTGGCAGTAGGTACCACTGGAGAGTCCGCTACCTTGACGGTACCGGAGCATGCCCGAGTGATCAAGCAGATCATCGAGCTGGTCAACAAGCGGGTTCCGGTGATTGCCGGTACCGGTGCAAACTCGACATTCGAGGCCATCGAGCTCACCACCAGGGCGCGTGAAGCCGGTGCCGATGCCTGTCTGCTGGTAACCCCCTATTACAACAAGCCGACGCAGGAAGGCCTGTTCCTGCATTTCAAGGCGCTGGCAGAGGCGGTGGACATCCCGCAGATTCTGTACAACGTGCCGGGTCGCACGGCTGTGGACATGCTGCCGGAGACCACCGCGCGCCTGTCGAAGCTGGACAACATCATCGGCATCAAGGAAGCCTACGGTACGGTCGAGCGTATCCGCCAGCTGCTGGAGGCCTGTGTGGACGACTTCATGATCGTCACCGGTGATGATGCAACGGCCATGGAAAGCATGCTGGCCGGTGCTCATGGCGACATCTCGGTTACTGCCAATGTCGTGCCTCGCGAAATGCACCTGATGTGCAAGGCGGCCATCGCCGGAGATCGCCCGGCGGCTGAGGCCATCGAGGCCCGCATCAGCGATCTGCATCGCGATCTGTTCCATGAGTCCAACCCCATCCCGGTCAAATGGGCTCTGCATGCCATGGGCCGTATCGGTAGCGGCATTCGCCTGCCACTGACGCCGCTGGCCAGTGAGTATCATGATGTGGTCACTGCTGCACTGAAAAAGGCCGGAGCCTTGTCATGAAAATCCACGCCCCCCTGTTGCTGTCGACGCTGGCGGCTCTGGTGCTGGCCGGATGCAGCAGTCTGCAATCGACCAACAGCCCCGATGTGCTGTATGACAAGAATGCCGAAGCCGCACGTTCGCTACAGGTCCCGCCGGACCTGACGGATGTCAGCAACACCGAGCAGTTCGTTCTGCCCGGTACCAGCGGTGGCCCGGTGACGCGTAACACGCTGCTGCCACAGTTTTCCTCGGCGCGTTTCGAGCGGGCGGGGCAGCAGAGCTGGCTGGCCTTCGACACGTCGGCAGAAGAGATCTGGCCGCAACTGCTGGCATTTGCGAAAAAGGAGAAATACCTGATCGAAAAGACGGAGCCGGCAGCCGGACTCATCTTTTCGCAATGGCGTGCGGCCAGCGCCGTGACCAAGGGCAGTCTGTTGCAGAGTCTCATTGGTGGTGACGAGGAATTCTCTCGCATTGCCTTCCGCCTGGAGCGCAATGGCGCTGGCAGTCGTCTGTTTGCACGTTCGCAGTCTGCATCCGAAGAAGTGGCCACGGCCGCCGACAGCAGCGCGCTTGCCTGGCCTGCAGAATCCCATGATCCTGAAGCGACCAGTGCCGTACTCAGTCGCTTGCTGGTCTTTCTGGGTGTCAACGAGCAGAAGGCACGCGGCATCATCGATGCCGAACAGGCTCGACTGGTCACCGATGATGTGCTGGTCGTTACAACCGGTTCGGGTCGTCAGCTGGTCCTGCAGCGCGGCTTCAAGCCGTCGTTCAATGCGGTCCTGAGTGCGCTGGAGACGCTCGACTACAATGTCACGAGTAGTGATGACGGGGTCGGACGCATCGAGTTTCTGGACGGTGAGACACCTCTGGTCATCGAGCTGGCGCCACAGCATGTCAGCGAAGTGCGGGTCGCGCTGACCGACACTGGCGGCCGACGTCTGCCGGATGCGGACGAGAAGGCGGTTCTGGATGCCTTGCTGGCACAGATAGCCTGACAATGATCCAGGTCGCGGCACTGGGTAGTGGCAGCTCCGGTAATTCACTGCTGGTGAGATCCGAAGGCACGACCCTGCTCATCGACTGTGGTTTCACGATGAAGGAAACCATTGCCCGTCTGTATCACCTGGGCCTGTCACCATCCGAGCTGGATGCCATCCTGATCTCGCATGAGCATGGCGATCACATGAAAGGCGTGGGGCCGCTGTCGCGCAAGTTCGGCCTGCCGGTCTGGTGTACCTACGGCACCTACCACCGGGCACGTGATAACCGCTTCTCCTCGGTACGTCTGTTCCATGCGCACGAGCCGTTTGTCATCGGTGATATGGAGGTCGATCCGTTTCCCACCCCGCATGATGCCGCAGAACCCTGTCAGTTCGTGTTCTCGGCGGGTGAAGTACGCTTTGCCAATGTGACCGACCTTGGCGCCTGTACGCCGCATGTGCGCGAGAAGCTCGAAGGCGTGCACGGGCTGGTGGTGGAGTGCAATTATGACAACGACATGTTGCGTAATGGCCCCTACCCACCGAGTCTGCAGGCGCGAATTCGGTCGGACTACGGTCATCTGGGCAATGACCAGGCGGGTGTATTGCTCCAGCAGCTGGACCATCCGGAATTGCAATACATCCTGCTGGGGCATCTGTCAGAGCAGAACAACTCGGATGCACTGGCTCTGGCGACCATGCAGGACCATGTCGAAGACCGGCATCATCGAATTTCAGTGCTGGCTCAGCATTGTTGCAGCCAGTGGTTTGACGTGGTTGCGGGAAGCGTCGATGTCGCGCTGTCGGAAGATCTGGCCAGCGTCGTCTAGCTGGCCTCGGTTTCTAGCCGCCTGCAGCGGCCTGCCGCAGGGTATCCGCGGCTACCAGTGACGCTATCTGCTCGCGCAGGCCGTCAATATCCAGTTTGCAGTATTCCAGCAACTCTTCACGTGAGCCATGCTCCACGAACTCATCGGGAAGACCGATCAGCTTGGTGGGCGTGCTGGACCCCGCATACGACAGATGTTCGAGCACACCGGCGCCAGCGCCACCGGGTATGGCGTTCTCTTCCAGAGTGATGATCAGATCGTGCGATTCGGCCAGAGAGTCGATCAGAGCCGTATCCATGGGTTTGACGAAGCGCATGTTGACGACCGTGAAATCCATTTCTTCACCCAGCTGCTGGGCTGGATCGACCATCGTGCCGAAAGCCAGCAGGGCGACCCGCTTGCCCTCGCGGCGCACTTCAGCCTTGCCGACGGGCAGGGCGGTCATGTTTTCGTCTACATCGACACCCGGGCCATTGCCGCGCGGGTAGCGTATCGAGCTGGGGCCATCGATCTGCATGCCGGTATAGAGCATCTGGCGGCATTCGTTTTCATCGGCTGGCGCCATGATGACGATATTGGGCAGACAGCGCATGAAGGAGAAATCGAAACTGCCGGCATGGGTAGGGCCATCAGGACCGACCACGCCCGCACGGTCGATCGCGAAGATCACGGGCAGGTTCTGCAACACGACATCGTGTACCAGCTGGTCGTAGGAGCGCTGGAAAAAGGTCGAGTAGATGGCCACAACCGGCTTCATGCCGCCACAGGCAAGGCCTGCCGCGAGCGTCACGGCGTGTTGTTCGGCGATGCCGACATCGAAGTAGCGATCGGGGAACTGCTTTTCGAACTCCACCATGCCGGAGCCTTCGCGCATGGCTGGCGTGATGCCGACCATGCGTTCGTCCTTCAAGGCCATATCGCACAGCCACTGCCCGAACACCTGGGTGTAGGTGGGCTGATTGGATTTTGTCGATTTGTGAGCCTTGCCGGTTTTCGGGTCGAAGGGGCCGATGGCGTGCAGGGCCAATGGGTCCTGTTCGGCAAACTTGTAGCCTTGTCCCTTGCGGGTGACCACGTGCAGGAAAACCGGGCCTTTCAGGTCGCGTACGTTGCGCAGTACGGCGACCAGACTTTCGACATCATGCCCGTCAACCGGGCCGAAATAGTTGAATCCGAGCTCTTCGAACAGAGAGCTGGGTACCACCATGCCCTTGACATGTTCTTCGGTACGGCGCGCCAGTTCCAGCATGGAGGGCACCTTGCTGAGCACCCGCTTGCTGCCTTCGCGCGCACCGGATACGAATTTCCCGGAGAGCATGCGGGCCAGATATTTGTTCATGGCGCCGACATTGGGGGAAATCGACATGTCGTTATCGTTCAGGATCACCAGCATGTCGGCTTTCACGCCACCGGCATGGTTCAGGGCTTCGTAGGCAAGCCCTGCAGTCAGAGCGCCATCACCGATGACCGCCACGACCTTTTCAGGATCATGATTGGAGGTGGCCATGGCCGTGCTGGTGCTGAGGGGACCTGCAGAGGCGGCATTCAGACGTAAATGAGAGGCGCGCTGGCGGGCGGCCAGTGACATGCCCAGAGCTGCGCTGATGGAGGTGCTGGAATGACCCACGCCAAAGGTATCGTATTCACTCTCGACGCGATTGGGGAAGCCTGCCAGGCCCCCTTGCTTGCGGATGGTGGACATCTGCTCGCGTCGACCGGTGAGTATCTTGTGGCCATAGGTCTGGTGGCCGACATCCCATACCAGCTTGTCACGCGGCGTGTTGTAGGCGTAATGGATGGCAATGGTCAGCTCTATGGTGCCGAGGCTGGCACCCAGGTGTCCACCGGTACGCGAGACGGATTCCACTACGAAATCACGCAGCTCCCTGGACAGGGCAGGTAACTGGTGCAGATCGAGTTTACGCAGGTCTGACGGTGCGTGAATGCGGTCCAGCAGGGGGTATTCCGTCGTTATAGTCATGATGTAACAAATATGAGTTAACGCGGATTATCCCTGTTGTGTGGGGGTATTTACAAGCCGGGTTGTAGAATCGTGTGAAATTCCCGCTGGTATCTAATAGGTGCGTTGCACGATATAGGCCGAAAGTGTTCGCAGTTCGTCAAAATCCGAGCCCAGGCCGTCCAGGTACGACAGGGCCTTCTCATGCATGCGCTCGGCATGCTCACGGGCACCATCCAGGCCCAGCAGAGCAGGGTAGGTGGGCTTGTTGAGGGCGATATCGGCCCCTTGTTTCTTTCCCAGGGTTTCCGTGTCACTGACCACATCCAGAATGTCATCAACGATCTGGAAAGACAGGCCGACAGCGCCGGCATAGCCCTCGAGGCGCGGCATGAGCTCAGGATCGCTGGACTCGGACAGGACTGCCGGCAGCAGGACGCTGGCCTTGATCAGCGCCCCGGTCTTGTGATTGTGCATGTTCTCCAGTTCGGCGAGCGTCAGTTTGCGCCCCACGGATTCCAGATCGATGGCCTGACCTGCCGCCATGCCCTTGGCACCACTGGCCTCGCCCAGGATCTCCACCATGCGTAATTTCGCCGTGTCGGAGACGAGCGGATCACGATTGAGTGCCAGAATGGTGAAGGCCAGTGCCTGCAGGGCATCTCCCGCCAGAATGGCAAGTGCTTCGTCAAAGGCCTTGTGACAGGTGGGCTTGCCGCGGCGCAGGTCGTCATCGTCCATGGCGGGCAGGTCGTCGTGCACCAGGGAATAGGCGTGCATCATTTCCAGCGCACAGGCTGCGACATCGACTCTGTCAAGCGACAGGCCCAGCGCCTTGCCCGTGGCATAGGTCAGTACAGGCCGCACGCGCTTGCCGCCATTGGTCACCGCATAGTGCATGACGACGGGCAGCTGCGTGCCGCTGGTCTCACGGGAAGGAAGCTGCGTCAACAGCGCCTGGTCTACCCGCTGGCGATACTGCTTCAGTGTTTCGTGAAACGATTCGTCAACCATGATCGAACTCCGGGATGCGGTGCTTGTCATCAGAATTGCGCGTCAGGTTCGAAATCACTGAGGCCGTCCTCGTCGGTCTCCTCGTCCGCCGAATCATCCATCAGGATCTTGACCTTCTGCTCGGCCTCACTCAGGCTCTGCTGGCAGAAGCGCGACAAGGTGACCCCGCGTTCGAACTGCTCCAGAGAGGCATCCAGCGACTGTTCACCGGTCTCCAGAGACTCCACGATGGCTTCCAGCTCGCCAAGGGCGTCTTCGAATTTGGTGGACTTCGGGATTTTCTTCGATTTCTGCGCCACGTGGTGCCTGCTCATTGATCCAAACGGCAATAGTTTACGGGATTCGTGCCCTGGACTCGTGAAACAATTACCCAACACACACGCTTGTTACGCTCTCTCGTGCTGCAGGTTTGTCCGTCGTGCCATTGATCAATCCAGCAGATCCAGCGCTTCATGCAACCGGTGTATGCCATCCACATGCAGGCCCTTGATCGCCTTTTTCGGCATGTTGCCGGCCGGTACGATGGCGCGCTTGAAGCCGTGCTTGACCGATTCCTGCAATCGTTCTTCGCCGTTGGCAACCGGCCGCACTTCGCCAGCCAGGCCCACTTCACCGAAAACGACAAGGTCACTGGGCAGTGGGCGCGTACGGAATGATGACAAGGCCGCCAGCAGTACCGGCAGGTCGGCTGCCGTTTCGGAAATACGCACACCGCCGACCACATTGACGTAGACATCCTGATCGAACATGGCAATACCGGCGTGCCGGTGCATGACCGCCAGCAGCATCGACAGGCGATTCTGCTCCAGACCCAGCGAGACACGGCGTGGGCTGCCGGAGTGGCTGGTGTCCACCAGTGCCTGTGCCTCGACCAGCATGGGGCGTGTGCCCTCGCGGGTGACCATGATGACGCTGCCGCTGACAGGCTCGGGGTGCCTGGAGAGGAAGATGGCGGAAGGATTCTTGACCGCTTTCAGGCCCGATTCGTCCATGGCGAATACGCCGAGCTCGTTGACTGCGCCAAAACGGTTCTTGACGGCGCGAATGACACGGTAGCGGCTGCCGGGATCGCCCTCGAAGTAGAGCACCGTGTCGACCATGTGTTCCAGTACTCGCGGCCCGGCAAGAGCGCCTTCCTTGGTCACGTGACCGACCAGGAAGATGGCAGTGCCGGTCTGTTTGGCGTAGCGCACCAGGCGCGCCGCACTCTCGCGCACCTGAGCCACGGCACCGGGTGCTGAACTGAGCAACTCGGTATACATGGTCTGGATGGAGTCGATGACCATGACGTCCGGCTTTTCCTGGCTGGCATGAGACAGGATGGCTTCTACCTGTGTCTCTGCCAGCAGACGCAGATTCTGTTCCGGCAGGCCCAGTCGACGTGCCCGCAGAGTCACTTGCTGCAGGGATTCCTCACCGGTGATGTACAGCACCCGGTGTTGCTGGCTCAGGTGGGCCAGGCTCTGGATCAGCAGGGTGGACTTGCCGATACCCGGGTCCCCGCCCAGCAGCGTGACCGAGCCGGACACCAGACCACCGCCCAGTACACGGTCCAGCTCGGTGAGTCCGGTGCCGATTCGCGCCTGCTCGACCATGGCGACATCGGAGGCATTGGTGATTCCGCTGCCGCCGGCGTAGCCGCCATAGCGTGCATTGGTGGCCGCCGCCGTGGCAGAGTTGGACGTGCTGGCAGGGGCGACCGACTCTTCCAGAGTGTTCCATTCACCGCAGTCAGCGCATTGGCCACTCCACTTGGAAGAGATAGCGCCGCAGGCGGTACATTGATAGCGTTGTTTGACTTTCGACATGCGACAAGTGTGGCATGTTTACTGGGGTTAATGCCAGCAGGTGGACGTGCTCGCTGGCACCGATTCGTGCACTGTTACACGGCTTGGTAACACCCGATTCACGTTCCTTGGCCTATACTGGCCGGATGCGCGCCACCCGTTCCATTCATCTGCTGATAGCTGCTGCGATTCTGTTCAGTCAGATCGTATCGGGTATTCACATGGCGGGGCATGTGCATGCCGTGGGGCCTCTTGCGGCAGTTTCATCCGCACAAGCACCGCTACAGCTTGAGCATCCGGCAGGCCTGACGCCGGCCGAGCACAAGGCCTTGCATCTGCAGGGCAAGCGGGCTTCGCCCTTGACGGACTCTCCTCAGAGTCAGGCGTCCCTGGACCAGTCTTGTGTTATCTACCACGTGTATGCCGGCTCGCACTGCGCAGCCGCCGGCTCTGCCGTGTTCCATGGCGCAACGCCTGTCGCACTCCCGCAGCAGGAGTTGTCATTACCGCTGTTGTTGACGCAGCGTCCCGAGCACAATGCCATTCGCGGACCGCCCGCTTTTTCCTGAACCTGACCGCAGTTTCCACGCGACACCGGTCGGTGTTGTCGTGTCATTATCAGTCAACAGGAAAATATCCAATGAAAATCATTGCCTTGCCGGCGGCGGCGCTGTATCTGAGCACATCACTTCTTGCTGCCCATGCAGCGACCGAGCGTGATCTCGAGAGTCATGTTCATGGCGGAGCGAAACTGAACATCGCCATGGATGGTCAACAACTCTTCATCGAGCTGGAGACACCGTGGATGAATCTGGTCGGTTTCGAACACCAGCCATCCAATGAAGAACAGCATGCGGCTGTCGATGATGCCCTGCACCAACTGGAGGCGGCGGAAGGCCTGTTCGCTTTCACCGGTACCGAGTGCGTGCTGGCCGAGGCCGTAGTCGAGTCTTCGATGGCAGAAGAAGACGAGCACCATGATGAACATGCCGACGAGCATGCTGCGGAGCACGACGAGCACGACGAGCACGACGAGCACGAAGAACACGAAGAACACGAAGAACACGAAGAACACGAAGAACACGAAGCGGAGTCGCATTCCGCGGTGCTGGTCAATTATGTGTTCGACTGTGAGCAGATGGGAGAGCTGGACGCTGTGACTGTCGGCTTGTTTGATGTCTGGTCGGGTGTCAAGGATATCGATGTGCAACTGATCGGGCCTGCCGGACAAACGGCCGTCGAGCTCTCGCCTGGCAATGCAAGCCTGGATGCTCGCTCGGTCTTGTAGGCTTGACCTGGCTTCAGTACCTTCGAAAGAGTATTCAACATGAACGAATCTCGAGCTACCCGCCCGCCGATTCTGGAGATGGACCAGGTGATTTTCACCTGGCCTCGCCAGAGCCAGCCGGT
>CBDUIJ010000121.1:0-15176 GCA_965367215.1 uncultured Granulosicoccus sp. | reverse complement strand
GGCAAGGCGTCGCCGGTGTAGAAGCTCAAACCCAATGAGGCCGTGTGCGCGCCCAGCGCATAATCGGGCTTGATGGCCTGTGCCACCAGATCCGGCCGTGGCGGAGTGACGCGAGTATCTACCGTCTGCCCGTAGTAACTGTACGGCCAGCCGTAGAAGCCGCCGTCCTGAACCGACGTCATGTAATCGGGCACCAGATCGCTGCCCAGTTCGTCGCGCTCGTTCACTGCAACCCAGAGCTGCCCCGAATCCGGTTGCCAGTCCATACCCACCGGATTGCGCAGCCCGGAGGCGAAGACTCGTGTCTCTCCCGTCTCGCGATCAACCTGAAGAATGGCTGCACGATTCTCCTCTGCTTCCATGCCGTTCTCTGCCACATTGCTGTTGGAACCGACACTGGCATACAGTGTCGAGCCATCCGCACTTGCAATAAGGTTCTTGGTCCAGTGATGATTGATCGGTCCCTCGGGCAATGGCGCGAGAGTCTCCCCTGCAGAGGTAATCGTGGTATCACCTTCCGTGTAGGGAAAGGCGACGATGCCATCGGTATTGGCAACGTAGAGCGTATCCTCAACCAGCGCCATACCAATCGGCGAACGCAGGTTCTCGAGCAGAATCGAACGCTGATCCGCGACCCCATCATCATCGGTATCACGCAGCAGAGTGATACGGTCGGCACTCGGAACGCCAGCCCCACTGCGCTTCATGACCAGACCCATCACCCAACCGCGCAAGCCTGATGACGGCTTCGGCTGAGCGTTACTCTCTGCGACCAGCACATCGCCATTGGGCAACACATGCAACCACCTGGGGTGATCGAGGTCGTCGGCAAAGGCATTGACCTGCAAGCCGGCAGCAGCTTGCGGCAGCTTCCCGTCTTCCCAGCCGGTGGCCGGTGCAATATTGACAGTGGGGATGAGGGTCTTGTTGGGAGTGGGCAATACCGGGTCGGTACCCTGCCCTGCCGCCACTGACAAGGTGGCACTTTCGCCGCAGGCAACCAGCAGAGTGACGGGCACAAGAGCGAACAAGGCTGCAAAGTGACGCATGATGACTGAAGCTCCGTTGCTTACCTCTCGGGCTTCAAGTCTGCCTCATTCTCACTTCACACGAAACCCGTTTGTAGCAACGACCTTGCAATTGGCAGACTAACTGCCAAACCCTGGGTGATACAGACCACCCAGCGCCACAGCCGGCAGATCAGCAACCGACATTACATGACTCCGAATTTTTCAAACGCCTCGACCGTACTCATGCCAGCCTTGATGGCAAGCGACACCTCGTTTTCGGTGGCAACCTTCTGCAGCGCCAGCACCACTACCTGTTCCTCGACGGCTCGTGGTATGACGACGATCCCTTCATCATCACCGAACAACAGATCACCCGGTGCCACTCTTGTACCTTCCACATCAATGGGAATACGATAATCCAGAACCTTTCCACGTACACCCTGATCCTGCGCAAAACTGCCACGAGAAAACACCGGGAAATCCAGATTCACGATTTCACTGGTGTCCCGAATGTAGCCGTTGAGTATGGCGCCCGCTGCTTGCAGATGCCTTGCACGCGTGGTCATCAGCCCGCCCCACAAGGCGTACTCAAGCGATGAGCCACTGGCGATATAGATCTCCCCTTCCTGCAGTGAATCCAGTGCCTCGAACATGAGACCGAAGGGCTTGTCCGACAGAGGCCCGTTCTGGCCCCCTTCCGGATAATCGGCTTCAAGCACGGTCATGGCCCTGCCTGCAACGCGGGTTCCGGAGACCAGGGGCTTGACTGACTGCGGAAGAAACTGCCGACGGTAGCCCAATGAATCCAGCACGTCCCCCACCACCGCGCTGAACAGCTTGTCGCGCATTGTTGAAAACAATTCGGTATCCGTATCGTTGATCATGTTCCTCGAGAGTGTCGTTATCGTTCGTTGTCGATATATCACTGCCTGTCACAAACCGCCAGAGCCCTGTTCTCTTGAGTGCTGGCTTCGGATTGATTATTCACATACATCCTACCTATGTCAATAATACGATGCATCAAGCACCATCAGGTTCGATACTGCCACATATTCATGGGATCTTTTCGGATTCGACAATCAGTGATAGTCTCCCACGACACCAGCAAACCACAGACAGACAATGAGCAGCCCCAAGGTCGACCTGGCCATCAATCTGGTCAAGGGATTGATTCAATCGGGAGAGATTCGTCCGGGTGATCGTCTGCCCAATGAAGCCGACCTGTCCGCACAGCTGGGCATCTCGAGAAACTCTCTGCGTGAAGCTGTCCGAGCTCTCCAGGCCATGCGTATTCTGGAGGCCCGTCAGGGCGACGGAACCTATGTATGCGACCTGGATCCGGTCGGCATGATAGATGTGCTTCGTTTCGCCGTGGATGTTTCCGATACGCAGGCTGTCGTCTGGTTTCTGGAGATACGGCGTACGCTTGAAGTCAGCGCCGTTCGGCGAGCTGCCAGCCGGCGTAGCGTCTCAGAGCTCGATCAGCTCAAGGCGATACAGAGCAGAATCCTCAAGACCACTGACAATGACCTCCTGATGCAGCTCGATTCGGACTTTCATCTGGCCATTGCGGATATTGCCGGCAATCCGATCCAGTCGGCCCTGTTGAAGGTTGTCTCTGCCCCGACTCTACGCGCAAGAATCTGGCGACAACGACTGGCTGACATGAACTTCGCCAACTTGCGCCAGGAACATGACCGCATCCTCGCGGGCATTGAAGAGCAGGATGTCGAGAGCGCCGTCCATGCCATGTGGGGTCATGTTGATGGTGTTCTGCAGTGGGCGAAGACACACCCTGAGGATATCGCCATGCCTATCATCGACATGGGGCAATCGCCTGAGTAGAGCCATCCATCCTTGCTGCAATTTTTTCAAACGCGATGGATCGAGTACACAGCGGCAGATCATGGCCGCACTTCAAAGACAGGAAAACGTCCTTCATGAGTTCAACAGCCCACGATTCCCTATTCACCCCTCTCAAGGTCGGCGCACTGGAGCTGCCGAACAGAGTCCTGATGGCCCCGCTGACTCGAAACCGTGCGCATGCCGACGGTACGCCGAACAGCATGGCGCAAACCTATTATCGGCAGCGTGCCTCTGCCGGCTTGATTGTCAGCGAGGCCACCCAGATTTCCGCCATGGGCAAAGGCTATCTGGACACACCGGGAATTTACGAGCCATCGCATGTCGATGCCTGGAAAAAGATCGTCGAGGCGGTACATGCTGCTGGAGGTCGTATCTTCTGCCAACTCTGGCACGTGGGCCGAATCAGCCACACTTCACTGCTTCCCGATGGCAACAGTCCTGTCGCACCCAGTGCCATCCAGGCCAGATCACAGACATTCACCAAGGAAGGTTTTGCTGACTGCTCCACGCCACAGGCCATGAGTCAGGATGACATTCGCAAGACTGTCGAGGACTATGCGCAGGCGGCACGCTGTGCCCGGGATGCCGGCTTTGATGGTGTGGAGATTCACGCTGCCAACGGATACCTTATTGATCAGTTCATGCAGGACAAGACCAACCAGCGAGACGATGAGTACGGCGGCTCCATCGAGAACAGAATCCGATTTCTGAAGGAAGTCGTCGAGGCTGTCAAGAACGAATGGGACAGCAACCGCATAGGCGTCAGGCTCTCGCCTCTCGGTCATGCCAACGACATCGAGGACAGTGACCGCGAATCTCTATTCACGCAGGTATACCAATACCTTGATGATCAGGCCTTCGCCTATCTGCATGTGGTCGAGCAATTTCCCGGTAATGACAACGACGACACGCAACAGCGCTTGCTGAAAACACTGCGTGGCCTGTATCACGGTGTCTATATCGGCAACGGCGGTTACAAGGCCGATTCAGCCAGCAAGGTCATTGCCGAGGGACAGGCAGACGCCATAACGTTTGGTCGGCCATTCATTGCCAATCCGGATCTGCCGGAGCGTTTCCGTATCGGCGCGACACTGAACGAGCCGGATTCCGACACCTTCTACGGTGGTGGTGAAGCCGGCTATACCGATTACCCCTTCCTCGACCGGCACTAGTGGGTCGCCTGCCCGAGAAGCCAGAGCGCTACTCGGGCAAGGCGCCGCAGAAACCACCGGCACTGGCAGCCCCCGAACCCAATGCAACAATGGCTGGCTGCCGGTACGGGTTGGGAGGGCTGGCGATCAGATCTGCACCAATCAGCAAGACCAGCATGGCCATTGCAATGCCAGCCGTGGTTCGACGTGTCATGAGCGTGCCTCCAGTCCCAGCAGAGGTCGCAGCTTGACCCCTTGTATCGATCCGATGAACGCTGCCACGAACCAGACCCAGCCGTGCAGGCTACCTGTCGAGACGCCGGAGAAAAAAGCACCGACGTTGCAACCGAAAGCCAGACGCGATGAATAGCCAAGCAGGAACCCAGCGACGATGGTGGCAAGCCAGGCACGCATCGGCAGCTTGGGCATGCCCTGTGACAGGCCCCCGGTTCGCCAGCTGGCGACCAGAAACGCGCCAGCCATGATGCCGATATTGGTCAGCGAAGTGTAATCGGTCAGCAGGCTTGATTGAACGCGCTCGACCGAACCCGAAGCAGCCCAGAAGGCGGAACCGGACAGATCCATGCCGGATGCCGTCGCACCTTTGGCTACCCACAGACCCAAACCATAGACCACGCCCCAGGGCTGTCCGGCGACGATCAGATTGGCAATGGCCAGCAAGGCAATCAGCACCGCCGCAATCAGGTATCGACGAGGAATCGATCGATGCTCGGGAGCAGCCTGCCTCAGAAAGAAAAAGGCAACACCTGCCAGTGCCGTCAATGTAATGGCCACCCCGCTCCAGCCGGTAAAACGAATGATTGGCAAAGCCCCCAACTCGGTCCAGTCAATCAGGTGATAGGCACCTGCGAAGCTGCCGATTGCAAAGAACGGCAATGCCAGCAAACCAATCGGATTACCGGAACCTGCGTTGACCAACGTACCCGAACCGCAACCGAGTACCACCTGCATGGCCATACCGAAGACAAATGCACCACCAATCATGGCCCAACCGACGGGTGCTTCCGCACCCACCAGTTCTCCACCACTGGCATCGATCAGCGGCAGAGCCACCGTAGCCACAATGCCGATGGCCAACAACTGCGCCAGCATCCCGGAAGGATCGCGCCGCAGGATCATGGCTCGCCACGGCCCTGCAAAGCCGAATCTCAGACCTTCCAGCGCCAGCCCGAAACCGAGGCCGATCATCAGCATCAACCCATATCGGACGCCTGCAAATATCGCCACCGCCAGTATCAGGGCCAACGCCCCTGCTACCAGAGCACTGCGCCCAGCAATCGAGTGTGTCACCTCGTCCCTCCCTGGTCGATTCTATGCCGTCATCAATTGCCTTTGATCTTGTTCAGGAAGTTCTTGACCACACCCGGTGTGTTTTGCATTTCATTGTCGGTATTGGAGTACTCGACCATGGAACCGGGGTACAGCTTGACGTTCTCGATACCGGCAACTTCCGACAAGGCAAACCAGTTGGTGGCAGCCCAGTGTCCGGTATTGCAGAATGACACGACTTCCTCGCCGTCTTCGATACCCAGCTGCTCACGCAGACTGGCAGTATCGGATATATCGGACATTGCCGGCGAGCCTTCGCTGAAGAACGAGCTATAGACAAGGTTCTCGGCGCCAGGCAGCGTACCCGGACGCCCGGCAGCTCCATGGCTCTTGCGTCCCTGATAGAAATCATCCGGCCGGGCATCAAGCAGCAATGCATCGACCTCACCGCGAGTCACAGCCGTGACGGCTTCAGTATCGGCGGTCCATTGGTCGGAAAAACTGATGTCCAGCTCCGTGGGTTCAAGTGTGACAGGATCGGCGTCCATCGCCAGCCCGGCAGACTCCCAGGCCAGAGCCCCACCATTGAGGATCGACAGATCGGAAAAACCGGTGGACTTCAGCGTCCAGTAGACGCGTGCTGCAGCACCGAAGTCCGAATCGTTCTTGCCTTCGGGCACGATGACAACCGGCTTGTCCAGAGTCAGACCAAGGGACTCGTAACGTTCTTCGAGCGTGGCAACATCCAGTATCTGACCCGGATTTTCCTTGGGCCCGCGAAACAGCCCGTAGGGGGCAGAAATCGCGCCGGGGATGTGCCCCTTGGCGTAATCGTCTCCCCGAATGTCGAGAATGACGGGGTTGAGCTGTTGCAGCTCTGCCGACAAATCGGCAGGACTGACCAGCGGACCGAATGAATTGGCGGCGGAGACCGTGGCGGCAGCCAGGCCGAGGGTGGCAGAAACTACGGAGGCGAATATTTTCATGGCGACTCGATCTGTGCAGGTTGATGGCGCGGCAGGCTTGCTCGAAAAAGTCGGCGATGGCCCGTATCAAGCGCGATTATAAGGCGCAATGGGCGTTCAGTCCAAACACGGACAAATTGACTGCGAAGTAGTTCAGTTACGCTCTCGATAGCACCGATTTCGAGAACACCCCAACCACGGGCCTTCTCCAGACCTCGGAAAAACCGATGGAACTTAACCGAACGCCAGGTGTTTAACCCCGGGTCATTCAATCACCCGTTACAGGAAAAAACATTCATGACATCGTCTACCCGGAAAGGTCTGGCCACACTGCGCATCGGTCTCTTTCTCTTCATGATGGTCTGGGCTCTGGAAAAGTTCATCAGACCCGAAGCCTTTCAATCCATCTTCGGTTCATTTTACGGATTCGATGCAGGACACGCACTCATCTTTCTCATCGGTGCCGTACAGGTCGCCATCCTGCTGCTGTTTGTCAGCGGCAAGTTCAAGACAGCGAGTTATGGACTGGTCATGCTGATGAACGTCATGACCCTGCTGGTCTCCTATCGCCAGATTCTGGCACCCTACGAAGGCTCGACCAATCATCTTTTCGCGGCATCCATCGTGGTCGCAGCAGCCAGCATTGCCTTGTTTCTGTCCCGTTCGGATGATGACTTTCTGGTTCTGCCCTCGAAGGCAGACTCGAGCACAGACACCGAGCTGCCGACCGAGTCTGCCAGCGCCTGAACCCTGATCGAACGTGTACTGACACGCACCGGCAGTCACCGCCCATGCAGGGGCTGCCGGGCATCCTGTCTCTTCCGACTTCGTTCTGAAGACTTGTGGTATCACCCCGATAGCGTTTCTGTTGTTTTCGACTGGCTCGGTCATTGCACCTGTAAGCACTCTGCACCCAATCACCTGAACTGGTGATGCACAGGTAATACACAGTGAGCTAGTTCACCACCAATGCAATCAAAGCAATCGCTCTCCACGTTCTTCCAGAGTACCGAACCGACGACGCTGGATAACTGTGACCGCGAACAGATCCACCTGTCCGGAGCCATCCAGAACATGGGGGCGCTGTTGGTCATGGACCCGGTCAGTGAACGTATTGTTGGCTATTCCGAAAACGCAGCGGAGCTGTTGGGTTGCAATATCGAACAGCTCGCCTCTGCATCGCTTGAAGACATCGACGCGGATCTGGCCGCGCAAGTCAGAGACATTACCGACGGCACCCACATTCTTCATGAGGTACTGGACTTCCAGCTGGAACATACCGGTATCACCCATGACACGGTTACGCATGTTCACGCCGGGCGACGCCTGATCGAATTTGTTCCCAATATTTGTCCGACCGCCGGCAGCGCGCGAAAGAACATGCGCCATTGCAGCAAGGCCTGTGCAACGATTCTGCATACCGACAGTTTCGATGATGCGCTGCAGATTGCCGTGGATGCCGTGCGCCAGATCACCGGATTTGCGCGTGCCAAGATCTACCGTTTCCAGCCCGACTGGTCGGGCAAGACCATCGCAGAAAGCAATGATGGCTCCCTGCCCTCCTATCTTGGATTGCATTTTCCCGAACGGGATATTCCGAAACAGGTCAGGCATATGATGACCCTGGTGCCTTATCGTGGAATAGGCTCGACATCGGATGACACCTTGCGTGTTCATGCAATCGGGCAGGAAAACCAGGAACTGGATCTGACCTGGTCGATCCTGAGATCCGTTTCACCCATGCACACGCAATACCTGTCCAACATGGGAGTCGCTTCGACCTTCTCTACCAGCCTGATGCACCGTGGATCGCTGTGGGGACTGATTGCCTGTCACAATACAACTGCGGGAATAGTGCCTTTCGACAGCTGGGGCTTGCTGCACGAAATAGGCACGGCACTGATGATTCGTCATGAACAGCAGAGGCAGACCGACATCGCAAGCATGTCCCATCGCCTCAGGCTGATTGAAAGCCGTTTTTCTTCGGCCTTGCAACAGAATGGACGCGTCGAACAGATCATCAGCCTGCTCTCACCCAGCCTTCAGGAGTTTCTGGAAGCCGATGGTTTCGCCTTTCTGTACGGTACACGCATCTATCTCGCTGGCACCACACCACCTGAAGCGTTCATCCGGGAGCTGGTTGATTGGGCCGATAGTGGTGACGAACAATCCAGGCAATACCACACATCAACACTTCAGAAGGAATGGCCTGCCGCTTCGGAGCACCAGGATACAGCCTGCGGTGTCCTGGTCCAGTCGACTACGCTGCACCGTGTCTGTCAACTTGTCTGGTTCAGAAAACCCATTACTCAGAAAGTGCAGTGGGCAGGCTGTCTCAGTGACAAGACACCGAACACAGCCACGAATGAAACCTCTCTGACCCCACGACTTTCATTTGACCGATGGGTTCAGGAACATGCTGAACAAAGCATCGACTGGCGTGAAACCGAGCTGGAGATGGCGAGGGAAATACTCCGGGATTTTCTGGATATCATTACCTCTCAACTGCTGCTCAATCAGGAAAACGAATTTCTGCGTCACTTCGCTGCCTCCGCCGCCCATGATCTGAAGACGCCCTTGCGTGGCATCAATGCCGCTCTGGATATCATGGACGAAGAGGACTTTGATGAAGATGTGGTCAAGCAGACGCACGCCATTGCCAGAAAATCTGCCAGACGCCTGTCGGATCTGACCTCCGGACTCATGGAACTGTCCATGACAAGCGATCAGCAACATGATTTCGAGCCGGTCGACCTGGGCACGACGATCAGTGATGTTCTGGAAATGCTCTCACTACCCATTGACGAATCGGGTGCAGAAATCACGGTAGGCAAGATGCCGATCATTCAAGCCAACGACACATTGCTGCTTCGTCTCTTTCTGAACCTGATTGCGAACGCCATCAAATACCGCCATCCCGAGCGCACACCTGAAATACAAGTCAGTGCAGCCCCGACTGCAGATGGGGGCATGAACATCTTCATCACGGACAATGGAATGGGGATCGAACCGAAGTTTGCCGATCGCATCTTCCAACCACTGGAAAGACTGCACAACAGTGACAGCATCGAAGGCTCAGGTCTGGGGCTGACCATCTGTCAGCGTGTGGTGGAAGTACACTCGGGCACGATACGACTCGACACTGATCACAGCGAGGGTTGCCGCTTCATCGTCACGATCCCGGCTCGAGCTTGACACCATGGATACGTCCGGATCAGAAACATCCGTACGGCAAATGCTTGCCACACGTACTCGCAAGGTTCATCTGGAACTGCACGAGCATGTCTGGATAGCATCACTGGGAACACCTGACATCACTCTCGGCCGATACGCGGCAGTAATGGGTGCCTATCATCGCTTCTATACGCATGTCGAACAGGCCTGCGCGAACCACCCTTTCCCTCCGAGCTTGTCGATACGTCCCGCCAGAGAACGACTCGACGCCGATATGGATTGCCTTGCCGCTCAGCACGGTCAGGAAATGTTGCCCTCGGCGGCGCTGCGAGTCGAGCTGGAAATCAAGGATCCTCTGGAAGCCCTTGGCGCCCTCTATGTGCTGCATGGCTCCGGCTTTGGCGCCACGATACTGAACAGGAACGTGCGCGAAGTACTACCCGATGCCCCGCGCCACTTTCTCGGCGCAGGTACCGAGCGCGAACTCTGGCAAGAGCTGAATCAGGAACTCGAACGATTCTGCAATGACGATCTGGCGCGGGCGAGAATTCTGTCCGGTGCCACCGCCACGTTCCAGGCATTCGGTCGGTTTGTCACCCACTATTGCGAACACGGGCTCACGATAGATGCAATAAATTGCAATAAGCGCACAGGAATGTGAAACTGGCTGAGCTTCTTTTCCGCTCACCCCCTCAAATTCCCGATCCCCTCCATGCGCATCGATGTCGCCACCCCCAGTTCGATTCCCACTCGGCAGGTCAACAGTCACAAGGGCATGCTAATGATGCTGGGTGGCATGTTCTGCTTTGCCGGTGCAGACGTCCTGTCAAAAGTGCTCACCGAATACTTTCATCCGGTGCAGATTTTCTGGTTCAGACAGCTGGCCCTGCTGCTGGGCGTACTCGTCATGCTGAGCATCTACGGCAGTGCCATACTCCACACCCGGCGAAAGATACTGCAGATCACTCGCGGCAC
The DNA here is from genome assembly GCA_965367215.1 of uncultured Granulosicoccus sp. GTDB lineage: Bacteria > Pseudomonadota > Gammaproteobacteria > Granulosicoccales > Granulosicoccaceae > Granulosicoccus. The sequence goes on along the minus strand of CBDUIJ010000121.1, from coordinate 4,745 downwards.
TCTGGTGGTGTGCTCCGCCCTGCTGTTCATCTTTGCCGTCAGGCATGTGCCACTGGCCGATGCCGTCGCTGCAAGCTTCGTTGCGCCCTTCTTTCTCACGATACTGGGCGCCACCTTGCTGGGCGAGAAGGTCGGCATGCGTCGCTGGCTGGCCGTCGCCGTCGGCTTTATCGGTGCCTTGATCATCGTGCGCCCCGGCATGAACACCGTACACCCCGCCGTCATGCTGGTCGTTCTGGCCGCCGCTTGCTATGCCATCAGACAAGTGCTTGGACGTCTGCTGGCAGATACCGACAGGAGCACCACGACCGTTGCCTATACCGCGCTCACGGCCAGCTTCATCGCCTCGCTCACCCTGCCCTTTTTCTGGTTGTGGCCGGAAACCCGCTTCCAGTGGCTGGCCCTGCTGGGAGTCGCGCTATGTGGTGGGGTCGGTGAAATACTGGTGATCAAGGCACTCGAGGCAGCAGAAACCGCTGTCGTGGCGCCTGTTCACTACACATTGATCATCTGGGGAACCCTGTACGGCTATCTGGTTTTCGATCAGTTACCAGACAAGTGGACCTGGATCGGAACCGCCATTATCGTGTCCGCCGGTATCTATACCCTCCACCGAGATAGACTCAAGCGCACTGACTGACAGGGCGGCACCCGGCGGTCCTGCAATGTGCAGTCCCGCCCAGCGCCGCCGCGGATGGCTGCTAATGGCTCGTCGGGAATGACTGCATTTCGAACCAGGCGAAGTCAGCGACGGTTGCGCGCCCACTGGTATCCTGAGCACACATGCCAACGAAGTTACCGGTGAAGTTGGAATGCTCGCCTCTGACCCCTTCATCCGACAACAGACTGGCATCCAGTACCGGGCCTATCGATTGCCATGTCGTACCATCAATGGAATAGCGGAACTGCTGCTGCGCACCATCGACATCCACTCCCAGCCAGACGGGTCCGGTGGCTGGCAGCGGTAGGTCCACATCCAGCGGGAACTCGAGACGGCCTTCGGGCCAGTTTGCACACGACAGGATAGTCAGATACCGGCCGTTCCTGTCATCGGTGGAAATGGCCAGATAATGAAATTGTGTACGGTTGTAATACGTTACCAACCCGGCCATCTGTTGAAAGTCTTCGGGGTCGAATTCGACCACGGTATCAGCGCGATAACGCCACTCACGCTGCCGACATGCCACCAGTGCCTGCTCGAACCAGGACCCGATGGATTCCCGGCCAAACAGGCGCAGATACCCGGGCCGTTCATTCAGTGAAAACAATCGCTCGGGTTCGGGGCTTCGCAGCCATTGAAATCTCATGGGCAACGTACCTTCACGAAACTCTGTCCGCTCCACGGCTGATGCCAGCGGTGCCCCCGTACTTGCATTCAGGGACTCCTCGTTCAATGTCACGCTCGAAGGGGCTTCGACGATCTGATCTGGCAGCGTGCCCCCGGCGGCGGAATCCAGGTGTAGCCACCCAGCCTCATCCCAGACGCACCGGGCGATACCCGACTCCCGTCCCATCGGGGAACGTCGTGTTCCAGGCAAGGGGCGTGTACACAGAAAACTGAACCAGGCACTGCCGTCCGCCAGTTCGAAGTACTGCCCGTGCCCGCACCGCTGCAGAGGATGATCCGCACTGCCTGCCGTATTGATCAGATGCGTCTGTGGGTGCATCTCGTACGGTCCCTGCAAACTGCGCGATCGGGCCAGTGTTATGGCGTGCTGATAGCCCGTACCACCCTCGGCGGTACTCAGGTAGTACCAGTCACCCCGCTTGAACAGATGCGGAGCCTCGGTCAGACCCAGCTCACTGCCCGGGAAGATGTTCTTGATGGGCCCCATCAGACACTGATTGTCTGCATCATATTCCTGCAGCAGGATACCGTCGAAATACGACGCTGATGGCCGTGGCTGCCCTGATCGCCCACCGTTGTGATTCCAGACCATATTGACAAACCACTTGCGACCGTCATCATCATGAAACAGGGACGGATCGAATCCGGACGAGTTCATGCGGATGGGGTCGGACCACTCACCCGCCACATCCGTTGCCGTGACCAGGTAGTTGTGAGCATCCTTGTAGCTACCGTCCAGGCGCTTGACGTCGGTATAGATCAGCCAGAACCTGCCATCGGCAAAGGACAGGCTCGGCGCCCAGATACCACAGCTATCCGGATTTCCCCGCATGTCCAGCTGCGCCGCACGAACCAGTGGCCGCGCCACCAGACGCCAGTGCACCAGATCCTCCGAGGCATGGATCTGGACTCCCGGGAACCACTCGAAAGTCGACGTGGCCATATAGACGGTGTTGCCTACCCGGCAGACACTGGGATCCGGAGCAAAGCCACGCAGCACCGGGTTCATGATCTGGGACTTGTCTGAAGATGTCATGCTCTATGAATAGTTGTCAGTGTGTAGTGTGAATGTACTCAGCCCTTGACCGAACCACCGGTAAGACCTGCCACGATATATTTCTGCGCCACCAGGAAAAATACAACAGCCGGTGCCAGCGTCAGCGACACGAACGCAAGAATACTGTTCCATTCGCTGACGTACTCTCCCCTGAACTGCATCATGCCCAGCGTCCAGGGATAGGCATCTCGGGTATTCAATACAACCAGTGGCAACAGGTAGTTGTTCCAGCTTCCGACAAATACGAACACCGAAACCGTGGCAATGATCGGCTTTGACAGCGGCAAGGTGAATTTCAGGAAGAACATCGGATAGCTGCAGCCATCGAGCCGCGCCGCCTCGAACAACTCCTTGGGCAGCTCATCGAAAAAGGTCTTGAGCAATAGTGTGGAAAACCCCAGACCAAAGGCCACCTGCGGCAGGATCACACCCCAGGGCGAATCCAGCAAACCGATATCGCGAACCTTCAGAAACAGCGGCACGATGGCCGCCGCAAACGGAAACATCAAACCCATCAGCAGATAGGACAGAAGAAAGCCCGAGCCGAAGAATCGGATATGCGAAAAGGTGAATGCTGCCATGGATGCCACTATCAGCGTCATCAGCACGGTGGCCATGGCAATGAACAGCGAATTGCCCAGATAACGCCAGAAACTGGCATCACCGAGTATCTCTGCGTAGTACTCGCCACGCCAGGGGTCAGGCAAGGAGAAGGGCGAGAATGGGGACAACAATCAGGGCTGCCATGGCACACAGCACCATCATTCTGAACATGGCGCGACGATTGGCACGTGCACCCGGCAGACGACTGGATCCACTCATGAGCTGCTTCCTGTTGACTTTGCTCGACTATCCTTTTCCGGTCGAGAAGTGACACGTTGATAAACCACGGCAAACACGACACAGACGATGAACAGCACGATGCCGACGGCACTACCGAATCCCACCTTCAGGCGCACCAGTCCGAAGTTGTACAGATAGCTGACGATGGTATGGGTAGAGTTCGACGGGCCACCATTGGTCATCGGTACAATCAGGTCGAACAGCTGCAGGGAACCGATGACCGCGAAGAATACCGATACATAGATGGCCGGTTTCAGCAAAGGCAACTTGATATAGCGGGCAATCTGCCAGGGTTTCACGCCATCGATGGTTGCCGCCTCGTCCAGCTCCTCGGGAATATTCTGCAGAGCGGCAATGAAGATCATCATGTGAAAGCCGAAATACTTCCAGACAAGCACAAAGAGAATCGCCGGAAAAGCCCAGGTCTTGTCCGACAGGGGGTAGATCGCCGCAGTGTCCAGTGATCGCGAGATGATCGAGGTCAGACCGTAATCACCGTCGAAGACAAAACTCCACATCAGTCCCGTTGCCACTTCAGCCATGATGAATGGCAGGAAGAACAGCAGCCTGAATACATTGCTACTCCAGCTCTTCTGGTAAACCAGCAAGGCCATGCACAGAGCCAGCGGTATCTGTACCAGGCATGATGCCGCGATGATCTGCACGGTATTGCCCAGTGCCACGCGAAAGGTCGAGTGCTTTGCGAGTATCTCGAAATTGCGCATGCCGACCCACTCGCTGGGCTCCCCGTAGCCCGACCATTTGTAGCCTGCGTAATTGGCCGCATCCAGCAAGGGTAGTGTCACGAAGAACGTGAACAGCAGCAGCGCTGGTGGCAGGAACAAAAGCACGGTGACCAGTCGACCGTCCCGACGTGCCCGCTGCAGATGCCAGATCCAGTTGCGCTTGCGCACGCGGGTCTGCCCCGCGTGCACAACCGGACTGGCCTCAGCCGACGAAGCCGAGGCTGCGTTGGAAGCCATACCGGGAGAGTCCAGGCCTGGCTTATCGGCTGAGTCGATGCTCACTGAAACAGCCTGGCTTCTTCGATCTGGGCAGCGGCTTCAGCAGGACTGAGACTGCCCGTGGCGATATCGGCGGACACATCATTGACGGTAGCCCCGACTGAGGCACCCAGAGCCTGATCCAGAAACAGCTGATGGTAAGGCGATTCAGCCAGATCGACCGATACCTGTCTGAAGAAGGGGTTTTCGATGAATTCGGATGAATTGCGTGCCACGGGAATCCAGAGTCCCAACCTGCCCCCTTCCAGTTGATTCTCGGTGTTTGTCATGAAGCACAGAAAATCGACCGCCTCATCCGAGGCCTGTTCGGTAACCAGCCACCCATTGATGCCACCAAACGTGGCCTTGGGGTCACCGACTCCCCCTTCGACCATGGGGAAGCGAATCATGCCGAGCTTGTCATCACCCAACCCTTCTCCGGATGTGGATGAATCACGCGAAGCGTTGTAATCCCAGTTTCCCATCAACTGAA
>CBDUIJ010000120.1:0-15267 GCA_965367215.1 uncultured Granulosicoccus sp. | reverse complement strand
CGTACCTTGCTGAAGCAGGCAGGCTTCGATCCTGACAAGCCTCCCACCACCTGGGATGAGCTCAAGGAGATGATCATGGGTGTCTGCCAATTGCCTCAAGGAGATAACGGCAAGACCTATGGCCTGGCGCTGCGTAGCTGGAGTAATCCGAATGCGGTGCAGTGGTCCATTCCGTTCATCTACGGGTTTGGTGGTGATGTGGTTGATGCCGAGGGTAACGTGAGATTCAATACGGAGCCCACTCGACAGGCCTACAGCTGGTTGAGTGATATCACGCAGGCGGGTTGTGCGCCTGAAGGCTACTCGGTGGGCGAGACACGCAATCTCATGGCATCAGGCAGGGCAGCGTTCTTTCTGGAAGGGCCCTGGGGACGTGGCATTCTCAACAAGTTGTCAGAGAACAAACTGAGCACCGCTGCCGATGGTGATGTCTGGATAGCGCCTTTGCCACCGGCGCCTGATGGCAGTCATCGCACCATTGGTAACAGCCATGTCATCAGTATCTCCAGTCAGTCTGCCAACAAGGAGCTGGCCGCAGACTTCATTCGCCTGATGCTGTTCGACAAGGGCATAACGGATCTGTACTTCGAGTTGACCGACCAGCCGGGTACTTCATCTCTGCCATTGTTGCAGGCGGGAGCCATGGGTGATGATGCATTTACTCAGGCCTTCGTGAATGAGCTGGAATACTACAACGACAGCCCGATCAAGCATCCGAAGTTCTATGCAATCCTTGACAAGGTAGTGCCGGAGTTCCAGCGCATATTGGGCGGCGCAGATGTCGAGTCGTCGTTGAAGAATGCCGATCGTCAGATTCAGAGATTGATGTCGCGATAAGTTAGCGACAAGTCCTTTTTCTTCTGAAAGCTCAACCGGCCCTGCTTGCGATGCCCGAGAATACCTACGACTATATCGTCATCGGAGCGGGTGCTGCCGGTTGTGCTCTGGCGGCACGTCTGGCGGAGTCACGAGAGCATTCCGTGTTGTTACTGGAGGCCGGCAGGGATGACAGCTGGCACTGGCTGAAGATTCCGCTGGGGGTTGGTATCGTGTTGACCGGAGAGCGTGCCCTCTGGCGCTACTACACGGAGCCCGAACCCGGTTTTGCCAACAGAAAGGTGTTCTGGCCACGGGGGCGTGTGCTGGGTGGCACTTCCAGTATCAATGGCATGCTGTGGGTGCGAGGAGACCCTGCCGAGTATGATCACTGGGCAAACCTGGGCAACGAGGGCTGGTCGTATGCAGAGCTGCTACCCGTGTTCAGGAGTATAGAAAGTACAAGCCTGGGCAGTGATGACTATCGAGGACGCAAAGGGCCTGTCAATGTGGTGGAGCATGGGCCGACAGACCCGTTGACGCAGGGCTTTCTCGATGCCAGTGCGGCGGCCGGCATCCCTCGCACGGCGGACTACAATGGTCTGAATTACGCCGGTGGTGGCCTGCTACAACTGAATACGCGATGCGGTCTGCGACACGGTGCACGAGAGGCCTACCTGCAAGGTGCGAAACGCTCTCCCACGCTGACTGTCATGACAGACGCTCATGCCGAATCCTTGCAGATTCGGAATGGTCGGGTCGAGGCGGTCAGAGTCAGGCGTGACAATGTCTCCATGACGTTTCGCGCCAGGCATGAGATTGCCTTGTGCGCGGGTGCCATCGGTTCTCCGCAGTTGCTGGAGTTGTCTGGCATCGGTGATTCATCGCTACTGCCAGAGCGGGGTATCGGCTGCCATCATCATCTGCCAGGCGTTGGAGAGGGTTTGCGCGATCATGTGCATACGCGGCTGTCATTCCGTTGCAACCGTCGCGGCACCTTGAATGACATTCTGGCCAACCCTGTCAGGAAAGCCCTGTTTGCAGCCAGATATGCCATTTTTCGTAATGGCCTGATGGCGGGGTCAACGTCGACAGCGCATGTGTTGACCCGATCCTCACCGGAGCTTGCGCGGCCTGATCTCAAATTGCAGATGCACTTGCTATCAGCCGGTGACACACGCGATCCTGACAAGATCAGTTTCGACCCGTATCCAGGTTTCGGTATCGGTAGCTTCGCACTGAGGCCGCAGTCGACAGGATCTGTACACGTGGTCTCACCGGACCTCAGAGCGCCACCGCGAATCTGCGCCAATTATCTGAGCGCAGCACAGGATCTGCGCTGTGCCATTGCCGGCGTACGTCTGGCACGCCTGTTGGCTCGGCAGCCGGCATTGGCGCAGTTCATCGATGCGGAAACTCGTCCGGGCCCGGGCCACGATGATGATGAGTCCATTGCCGGTTTCATCAGCGAGACCGCCTCGACGTCCTATCATCCCGTGGGCACTTGCCGTATGGGCTCGGATAAGGGGGCTGTGGTGGATCATCGATTGCGAGTCAGGGGATTGCGGGGTCTGCGCATTGCCGATGCCTCCATCTTTCCCACCATGCCGTCTGCCAATACTCATGCACCGAGCATTCTGGTGGGGGAGATGGCTGCGCGATTCATGCAGCAGGAACTTTGAAGTCTCTAGTAGTGTCAGGCCATTTTCAGGAACAGGATGTGTCAAAAATAAATTCAATTTCTTGAATGTATTTGAATTTGGCAGTACAGTGCTCTGACTGACAGGCTCTGATGAGCCGTCTTCAGGACGCACTGGCCGATGGATGAAGTCATTGAACAGGTGGGCGATGCACAGATCATCTGGCTGGGTGGTCTGCTGGTAGGCCTGGCGTTCGGGGTGTTCGGACAGCAGAGTCGCTTCTGTCTGCGGTCGGCCAGTATCGAGTTCTGGCGAGCAGCCTATGGCAACAAGCTGGCCATCTGGTTACTGGCATTTTCCATGGCCCTGATAGCCACGCAGTCACAGATATTGACAGGCTCTCTGGACCTGTCCGTCATCCGTCAGTTGAATGGTACCGGGTCCTTGTCCGGCGCAATCGTCGGTGGTGCTCTGTTTGGTGTCGGCATGATGCTGGCGCGGGGTTGTGCCAGTCGCCTGCTGATATTGTCAGCCACCGGCAACCTGAGAGCTCTGGTAACAGGGCTGTTGTTGACGATTGCGGCACAAGCCTCGCTGCGTGGTTTTCTGTCGCCCCTACGTGAAGAGATTTCGTCCTGGTGGACCGTATCCGGTAGCGAGCGCTACCTGTTGACAGGTCTGCCTCAGTTCAGCGGTATGTTGCTGGGTTTGGCGCTGTTGGCGGTGGCCCTGTGGCTTGCGCGTCGATCAGACATGACTCCCTGGGCCGTGGTCAGCGCACTGGGTGTCGGTGCCGTGGTTGCACTTGGGTGGTGGGTCACGAACTGGCATGCGAACTGGAGCTTCGAGCCGGTGACAGTGCAAAGCGTATCGTTTACCGGTCCCTCGACCGACACATTGATGGCACTGGTGAATGAGCCGCGCATTCCCTACACATTCGGTGTTGGCCTGGTGCCCGGTGTCTTTCTCGGCGCGCTGTTGGCATCACTGGCCGCTCGCCAATTTCAGCTGCAGTCCTTCGATAAGGATACCGGCATGTTGCGTTATCTGATCGGGGCCGTGTTGATGGGCTTCGGCAGCATGCTGGCGGGCGGGTGTGCCGTTGGCGCGGGAGTGACCGGTGGTTCGGTCATGGCGCTCACCGCCTGGACCGCGCTGCTCTTCATGTGGCTGGCGGCTGGCATCACCGATCTTGCACTCGGAAAACAGGCAGCCGACGCTCGTGCCTCGGCCCTCGTCAGTCGTGCGTGAATCTCGAAAAGGGCCTGGTGCTCGGGCAGTCAAACCATCGGTTTGCTGCCTGGCATCAGGGTTCAGCAGGAAATTGACTACACCAATGATCCAGGAGGATTGTCATGATGAAAAGCACTATCAGAAAAACCGGAATTGCACTATCTCTGTTGGCCGGCTGTGCGTTGATCAGTCAGGCGAACGCGGGTGAAATGCATGATGGCTACTATCTATCCACATCGGAGAACAGTTTCGAGGATGTGGTTGCGGACCTTGAAGACGCCATTGTCAATCAGGGCCTTGTCATCGACTTCAACGGGCATTCAGGGGAGATGCTGGAGCGTACGGCCGAGGCTCTGGACACCGAGTCATCGTTGTCGGGAGCACAGTATTTCAATTTCTGCTCGGCGAAACTGACTCATGCCGCCATTGCGGCCAGCCCCGAGAACATGGCTATCTGCCCTTATGTCGTGTTCGCCTATCAGCTGAAAACCGAGCAGGATCAGGTACATCTTGGATACCGTCGGCCTATCGGCGCTTCCGGTGATGCCAGTGAGCAGGCACTGGCCGACATCGAGGCATTGCTCAAGGGACTGGTGGACGAAGCGTCCGAATAACGCCTACCAGGCATCGATACATTCAAATATATGAATCTATCTATTGATTAGTCCTGCGAACCGCGCTATCGTTTGTCACAACAACTATGAACGCCAGTCACCAGCGGCATTCAATACCACCTTTGGAGAATCACGATGACACTATTCAAACGGCTACTTACAGGCTGCGCCATCGTGGCTCTCATGACGGTGGCCCGGGCCGATATCGTGGCCCCTGGGGATGTCGCCATCGAGAATCTGCGTATCGGGACTTCGCTGACAGGGCAGGCCGGTGATCCGGTTGAAGGTCGCAAGGTGTTTGCCGATCGGAAGCTTGGCAACTGCCTGGCCTGTCACGTCAACAGCGACATTCCCGAGCAGTTGTTTCATGGGGAGGTGGGGCCCGCACTGGACGGTGTCGCGGCGCGCTGGGAGCCGGAACAACTCCGTACCATCGTGGTGAATTCCAAGGCGGTCTTTACCGATGCCAGCGTCATGCCGGGCTTCTATTCCCTGGATGTCGGCGAGAACGTTCGTGAGGACCTGGTAGGTGTCACGATCCTGACTGCGCAGCAGGTCGAGGATGTCGTGGCCTATCTCAGCACTCTCAAGTAACTCAAATACACAGTGAGCAAGATCATGAATACGAGCAAGCGGCAATTTCTGGGTAGAACGCTGGGTGTGAGTGCTGGAATGGCAATCACGGCCTTGCTGGGCAGCACACGGGCACTGGCCTCGGTCGAGGATGTACAGAAGGCCATCGAGGAATTTACCGGTGGCAAGGCGCCGGCGGAAGGTGTCGTGACACTGACGACGCCGGAGATTGCCGAGAACGGCAACAGTGTGCCAGTCAGCGTGAGTGTCGAGAGCCCGATGAGCGAAGACGATTATGTCGAATCAGTGATGATTCTCGCTGAGGACAATCCCAGTGCACTGGTAGCCACCTTTCATTTCAGTCCGGCCAGTGGTGAAGCGGTTGCTTCCACACGGATGCGACTGGCCAGAACGCAGAACGTTCTGGCGGTAGCGAAAATGAGCAATGGCGATGTGTACAGCGCCACCAACAACATCAAGGTCACCATTGGCGGCTGCGGCGGCTGAGCAGAACCGGACAGGACACAAGTATCATGGCAGCAAAACCACGCGTAAAAGTACCCAAGAGTGCCGCAGCAGGGGACATCATCACCCTGAAAACCCTGATCAGCCACAAGATGGAATCAGGACAGCGCAAGGATGGCGACGGCAATCCCATACCCCGGGACATCATCAACAAGTTCACCTGCACCTTCAACGGCAAGCCGGTGTTCTCCTGCGATCTGGACCCGGCAGTGTCGGCCAATCCCTACTTCGAGTTCAAGGCGAAGATCACGGAAGCAGGCACCTTCACCTTCACCTGGGTAGATGATGCCGGCGAAGTCACGGAAACGACCAAGGACATCGCGCTGAAATAAGACGCGTTCCCCCCTGCCACTCTGGAGAAACAAGTGAATCGAAAGCTACTGATCGTCCTGCTGGGTACCACCAGCCTATACAGCATGGTTTCCCGGGTGGCACTGGCCGATCCCAGTGAAGGCCCGCTGTTCATTGACGGCGAAATCGAAATGATTACTCGCACGGAGTCGGTTGAAGGCCATCCGCTTCCGGAAGTCATCTCCGGTTGGCACTACCGAACCGAATCCACCCAGGCGCTGGAAGCCGATTCCTTCGAAAACCCCGGCATGCTGGCAGTCGAGGAAGGTGAGGCGCTATGGAATACCGTGGAGGGTAGCGAAGGCAAGTCCTGTGCGTCCTGCCATGACGATGCGGCAGAGTCCATGGCAACGGTGGGCACTTCCTACCCGAAATGGGATGCGGCGAGTGGCAAGCCCATCAATGTCGAGCAGCGTATCAATATGTGCCGCGTTGAAAAGATGGGTGCCGAAGCCTATCCCTTTGACAAGGGCGGGCAGAAACCGATGACGGCTTATCTCAAGAATCTGTCGTTGGGTGAGCCAGTCAAGATAGATGTCGAAGAAGGGGAAATGCAAGCCTGGTGGGAGCGTGGCAAGGAGATGTACTACACCCGTACCGGTCAACTGGATCTGTCCTGTGCTTCGTGTCATGAGAAGAACAACGGCAAGTACATCCGTGCCGATCATCTGAGTCAGGGCAACGTCAACGGCTTCCCTACCTACCGCCTGAAGCAAAGCGCGCTGGTGTCATTGCACAATCGCTTTCGCGGATGCATTCGTGATACTCGTGCAGAAATGCCGAAAGCATTTTCGGATGAGCTGATGGCACTGGAGGTCTACACGACCTGGCGCAGTCAGGGTCTGTCAGTCGAAACTCCCGCTGTCAGACAGTAGACGCTGTGACTCTGCCCGCCACGCTACCAAGGAATTCTGAACCGTCATGATGACTCGACGCGATTTTCTGCAGTTTGCATCGGTTACCGCCGCCCTGACCGGGTTCAGTGGCGGACTCAGCCGGGTAGCGGCGCAGCAGAGCCTGACACAGGATGATCTGTTGTCCTTTGATGCCAAAGGGCAGATCACCTTGCTGCACATCACTGATATGCATGCACAGCTCAAGCCGGTCTACTTCCGGCCACCGTCCGAGAACATCGGTGTCGGTGCCTATGCCGGCATACCGCCACACCTGGTGGGCGAGGAGTTTCTCGCGCATTTCGGGCTGACGCGAGGAAGTGCTCTGTCCTATGCCCACACCATGGTGGACTACGTCGATATGGCTCGTGCCTATGGTCGTCTGGGCGGCCTGGACAGAACAGCCACGCTGATCAAGTCCATCAGGGCCGAACGCGGTGATGACAAGGTGTTGCTGCTCGACGGTGGTGACACCTGGCAGGGCTCCTACACGGCGCTGCAGACCAACGCACAGGACATGGTGGACTGCATGGCGCTGTTGAAGCCGGATGCCATGGTCGGGCACTGGGAGTTCACCTTGGGTGAGGATCGTGTGCTGGAGATCATCGACTCGATGGACTATCCCTTTCTTGCCAGCAATATCGTTGATAACGATTGGGAGGAGCCTGTCTTCGAGTCCACTTCCATGCGCGATGTCGGCGGGGCCAGAGTGGCCATCATCGGTCAGGCCATGCCTTACACCCCCATCGCCAATCCGCGCTGGATGTTCCCAGGCTGGTCCTTCGGGCTGCGCACCGAACTGTTGCAGCAGAACGTCGATGCGGCAAGAGACGCGGGTGCCGAGGTCGTGGTGCTGCTGTCGCACAATGGCTTCGATGTCGATCGGAAGCTGGCCGCGGATATCACGGGTATCGATGTCATCCTGACCGGGCATACTCATGACGCCATTCCCAAGGCCATCAGTGTGGGTAATACGCTGGTTCTGGCCAGTGGTTCGCACGGCAAGTTTCTGGGTCGGGTAGATCTGGAAGTGAAGAACGGCAAGGTGGTGGATTTCAATTCCACGCTGATTCCGGTGTTCTCGGATGTCATCACGCCGGATATCGAAATGAAGGCGCAGATCGACCGGGTAAGAGCTCCTTTTGAAGAAGAGGCGAATCGGGTCATCGGCAAGACGGAATCCCTGCTGTATCGGCGCGGTAACTTCAACGGCACCTGGGATGACCTGATCTGCGAGGGCATGATGGAAAAGCGCGATGCGCAGCTCTCACTGAGTCCGGGGTTTCGCTGGGGAACCACGAATCTGCCGGGTGATGACATCACCATCGATGACCTGTACAACCAGACGGCCATGAGTTATCCCTCGGTGTACCGTCTCGAATTCACTGGTGCGCAGTTGCATGACATTCTCGAAGATGTCTGTGACAACCTGTTCAACAAGGATCCGTACTTCCAGCAGGGTGGTGACATGGTACGGGTAGGTGGCATGGGCTATACCTGCGACCCGCAAGGCTCCATGGGGTCCAGAATCAGCGACATGACGCTGCTGGAGACCGGTGAGCCCATCGATGCCTCGCGCTCCTATGTGGTCGCCGGCTGGGCGTCAGTCAATGAAGGCGTGGAAGGTCCGGCCATCTACGATCTGATGGAAGAATACATCAGTGAAAAAGAAGTCATCAACATTCAGAAGAACGACGCTGTAAAGCTCAAGAATTCCTGAGTCAATGTGATGGAATCCGTCCGACTCAGTAGCACTGGTGTCGGTTAATACATATAGATAATTGAATATGTTGTCGTCGATTTTCGAAAGGCGACACGACGTGAGGGTGACTATGGCTTCCAGCAGCGACAAGACAATTGAGTCCGGCGCCAGGCGTGCGGCCTTGAAGAATGGCCTGAGAGTCGGGGCACTGGTGGGTGCTGCCGGTGGGGTGGGGCTGACAGCTTCAGGTCGGGCATCGGCAGAAGTCACTCCTGATCCACTGATTACCGAAGTGCAGGACTGGAACCGCTTCATGGGTGACGGTGTGGATGCGAATCCTTATGGCAAACCCTCTGTGCACGAGTCTGATGCGGTGCGCCGGACCGTGTCCTGGCTGACAGCCGAGAACAAGTCGTCCATCAATTTCACACCGCTGCACAAGCTCGATGGCATCATCACGCCCAATGGCTTGTGTTTCGAGCGTCATCACGGAGGGGTGGCGACCATTGCGCCAGCCGATCACCGGCTGATGATCAACGGCCTGGTAGACACCCCGCTGGTATTCACGATGGAAGACCTTGAGCGTTTTCCCCGGGAAAACCATGTGTATTTCCTGGAATGTGCGGCCAACTCCGGGATGGAGTGGCGCGGTGCTCAGCTCAACGGTTGTCAGTTCACCCATGGCATGGTGCATAACGTCATGTACACGGGAGTCAAGTTGAAACACCTGCTGGCAGAGGCCGGCGTGTCGCCACGTGGCAAATGGTTGCTACCCGAGGGCGCGGACCCGTCACACATGACGCGCTCCATTCCAATGGAAAAAGCCATGGATGACTGCATGGTGGTCTTCAAGATGAACGGTGAGGCGCTTCGCCCGGAGCAGGGTTATCCGCTGCGTCTGGTGGTGCCCGGCTGGGAAGGCAATATGTGGGTCAAGTGGTTGAGGCGACTGGAGGTGGGAGACAAGCCCTGGCATCACCGGGAAGAGACGTCCAAGTACACCGACTTGCTGGCTGATGGCACCGCGCGACGGTTTACCTGGACCATGGACGTCAAGTCCATCATTACCAGTCCGAGTCCGCAGGCGCCTATCCTGCACGGACGCGGGCGCACTGTCGTCAGCGGACTGGCATGGTCCGGGCACGGCACGGTCAACCGCGTGGATGTTTCCATCGATGGCGGTCGCAACTGGAACACGGCGCGGCTGGATGGGCCAAGCCTGTCAAAGTCATTGCACCGCTTCTATTACGAGTTCGATTGGGACGGTAGCGAACTGTTCCTGCAAAGTCGCGCCATTGATGAACAGCGACAAGTGCAGCCCACCAAGGATGCCTTGCGTGCGGCGCGAGGCATGAACTCCATCTATCACAACAACGGCATCCAGACCTGGCATATCCGGCCTGATGGATCGGCTGAAAACGTCGAGGTATCCTGATCGTGAAAAACAGACTTGGTGGTTTTTACGTGCGACGTCCTGTTCGGCTTTCGCTGACACTGGCGACAGTCATGCTGATGGGGTCTGGTCAGGTTGCTGCTGAAGGTGATGTGGATTCGGGCAGAAAACTGTTTTCACAATGTGCTGCCTGCCATGCGGTGGGCGAGGGGGCCGGGCATCTCTTCGGCCCGATGCTCAACGGGGTCACTCAGCGAGCGGCTGCCAGCGCCGAGGGATACAGCTATTCGGATGGCATGAAAAAAGCGGTAGATGCCGGGCTTGCCTGGGATGACGCGACGCTGGATGCCTATCTGCAGTCACCCATGAGTTACATCTCCGGTACCAAGATGGCATTTGCAGGGATCGCTGATGAGTCCCAGCGACAGGACATGATTGCCTTCCTGAAACAGATCACTGATGACGGGACGGGGGCGGTTCCTGCCGAAGTAGTGGCAGACACAAAAGCCGTCGCTATTCCGGTTGCGCAGGAAGAGCCGCGGCCACTGGCACGCGATACCGTGGTACCGGAACACGGCGTACTGCACCTTGGGCGACAGGCTTTGCCGGAGGAGGTCGTTGCCTGGGATATCGATATCCGCCCTGATGGCCTGGGCCTGCCAGCAGGTAGTGGCAGTGTGGAGGCCGGTGTGGATATCTATGACACGCAGTGCGCCATGTGTCATGGCGTCTTCGGTGAAGGCGAGGGGCGATGGCCGGTGCTCGCTGGTGGTTTCGATAGCCTGACCGATGAGCGGCCCGAGAAGACCATTGGATCCTACTGGCCCTATCTGTCCACGGTATTCGATTACGTGAGACGCGCCATGCCTTTCGGCAACGCACGTTCGCTCTCGGACGATGACGTCTACTCGCTGACGGCTTATCTGTTGTATCTGAACGATCAGGTGGATGAGGAATTCACGCTGTCCGCTGACAATTTTTCAAGTATCGAGATGCCCAATGTCGATAACTTCATCGATGATGACCGGATGGAAGAGCCACAGTATGCCGCCATTGTCGAGCCATGCATGCAGGATTGCCTGGAAGGTGAAGCCGCGGTCACGCAGCGTGCGCGTATTCTCGACGTAACGCCGGATGGCGGTGGCGACGAGGATGCCGGCGGCAGTATCGACTGACACTCACATGGCGAGGTACGATTGATGAATAGACGAGAATTTGCAAGCATGGCGCTCGCGGGAGTGGGGGCAGGAATCGCGTCTACTCGGGTGCTCGCTCGTGGTGAGACAACTGAATCATCCGTGGGCAAGTCAGCGGATATTGTCCTGCCTCGTCAGAACGCAATGGCAGGGTCCGGGTTTTCGACCGTTGTCGGTGAGGGGTTGTTGAGTGTGTTGAGTGATGGACACTTGCAGCTGCCAGCCAGCTTCCTGCAACCGGAGGGAATCGATGACGCTGCACTCAAGGATCTTCTGATTCGCTACCAACTTAACGGCGATACCTATGCGCCGGCTTGCAATATCAGTGTCTGGCAGCAGGGTGATCGCACCGTGCTGTTCGATGTGGGTGCAGGCTCACAGTTCATGAGCTCTGCCGGACAATTGCCGGGGGCACTGGACGCCGCTGGCATCGATCCCGAGTCTGTTACCGATGTGATACTGACCCATGCACACCCCGATCATCTCTGGGGCTTGCTGGATGATTTCGATGATCTGCTGTACGCCAATGCCACCATTCACATTCATCGTGACGAACTGGATTACTGGCAGGCTGACGATACGCTGTCCAGGACACCAGAGTCGCGACAGACTTTCGTGGTTGGCGCGCAGTCCCGATTGGCGCGTGCCGAGGAGCAACTGTCGGTCTTTGGATCGGGAGACGAAGTGCTTCCCGGTATCGAGGCACTGGATACTCGTGGGCATACGCCGGGTCATACTTCACTGGCCATTCATGACGGTGGTGAGAGCGTGCTGATCGTAGGGGATGCCTTGAACAATGTGGCACTGTCCTTCGAGTATCCCGGCTTGCCGTCACCGGCGGATCAGGATCCGGAGCTTGCCGCCGAAACACGGATGGCCCTGCTGGACAGACTGGCTGCTGATCAGATGCGTCTGATCGGATTTCATCTGCCGACGCCTGGGTTTGGACGGGTAGAGCGAGGGGCTGGGCGTGCTTATCGGTTTGTGGCTGAAGAGGCTTGAAGGCATTGCAGTTTGCAGCAGAAGCGGCCTGCAGATGTTCAACCTGAACGCGACAGAAAGGCAGGTGCCCCTTCCAGCAGCCAGATAAGCCCGATTCTGGCACCCAGGCAGATACTGACGAAGACGATGGGTGCGGATAACGCCATGACTGATACGGCAGATACCCCTTGCCCGATGGTGCAGCCTGCCGCCAGAACACCACCGCAGCCCATCAGAAAGGCTCCGAGCAGATGTCTGCTCAGTTCGCGCGCATCATCACAGGCTTCCCAGCGAATGTCATCATGTACGCGTGCTGCCAGAGCAGCGCCTGCTACCACGCCGACAACCAGTCCGACTCCATAGTCCGGAAAGCCGCCAGTGACGGCAATGATGCTCAGCAGAAGGTCTCCGGGTGGCATGACAAAGGAGGCTGATTCCAGTTGCACGGGCATGAAGAGCTTGCCGCTGAGTGTGGCAGTCGCCCACCAGCCGAAGATCACGCAGGCCCCTACCAGTACGCCGGTGATGATGGCGCGAAGGTTGTGACGGTAGTGTGTATCGGACAGCACCCAGCCGAACAACAGCGCGGCAAACAGCATTGCGACCGGCACGTGCAAAGGGATACCCGTCCAGCTGCTGGCCAGTTCTCCGATGGATTGCGTGCGAGCGTCGCCCAGCCCGATCGATAACGAGTCTATGAATTGCTGACGCCAGTGACCCAGCAATCCACGTTGCGTGCTCAGCGCGGCCAGAGCGATGGCTACGACAACGATCAATGAACGCAAGCTGCCGCCCCCGAGCCTGACGAGCGCGCCGAAGGCGCAGGTTCCTGTCAGTGCCATACCGATGCCGAACATCAAGCCGCCCAGTATCGAGCCGATCAGGTTCAGGCGAGGAGTCAGAACGAAGGCATTGTGCAGGTCGATGGTGCCGCTCAGCACCAGTGCCTGCGTGCCTGTCAAGGCCACCGCTGCTGCCAGCACCCAGGTTCGCAGTGTTGTACTGTCGTTGGCAAACCAGTGGCGTTCAAGCGCTGCCAGTGTGCAGAAATGATTCCAGCGGGCAACGGCGCCCAGCACCAGTCCACATAGCAGGCCTGCGACAGGCAGCATCCATGGCGACGCGCCGTTCACCTGACAGGTTTACAGAAAATGTCGTACAGCGACTCGACCACGGAGCTGACATCCTTGTCCGCAATGCGGTAGTGAATCTGCCGGCCTTCGCGGCGGGTGGTCACCAGCTTGTCCAGCCGCAGACGTGCCAGTTGCTGCGACACGGTAGCCTGAGGCAGCTTGATGATCTCCTCGATTTCGGACACCGACATTTCCCGCTCGGATAGCAGGCAAAGAATCATCAGTCGTGTCTCGTGGGACAGGGCCTTGAGCAGTTCACTGGCCTTGCGAGCCTGAATGCCCAGCGCTTCCATTTCGGCGTCGCTGACATTGCCGGAGAGTTTGGGTAAAGGCATCTAGTGATTCATCCACTGATTGCTGCAGTGCTCAGAACGGTTGAACTTGTCACTATCGAATAAGGTAGTCACTAGAGTTTTTCAAACATGGTGTTCAACAGAAACCAGAAATGTTCGTCGCCCGGGTAGCCGATCAATCGATCAACTTCCTGGCCGTCACTGACGAGAATGAAGGTCGGTGTCACGGTTGCGGCCTTGATCGTCTGCAGGTCTGCAGGCCAGGGCTCGCTGAGCTGCAGACGGCGCAGTGGTGCCTGTTGCCCTTCAGCCGTTTTCGGGTAGGCCGGTGCAATCTGCCTGTTGAATTTTTCACAGTAGACGCAGCCCTCTTCCTCCACCATGATCAATTCTGCAGCGTGGGCAGAACAGGCGGCGACAACCATGGCCAGTGCCAACAGGGATTTCTTGATCAGTTGTCGCATCGGTTCTCCGCCGTTCGAACACTACGCTCAGGAATTCGGTCGGGATCGACCGGGCGATTGGAAATATTCATGAACTTGCATATGTCGCCCAGATTACAGGAAATCCGCAGCAATTGCTCTGAACAGTGCAGGCACACTGCTGGTGCCGGATGTGTGGTCAGCAAGGGAGTGGTGATGGACAGTCTTGCAGTCAGTGGTGGCGCGGCAAATATCAGGACATGACTACTCTGTCCCGATGAGGTATTGCCTTTGAATTCAGGGTGTTCAAGCGCACGTCAGTGGCAAGGCTGCAGGGTTTGCCTGCATGCCGATATGCTATGCTGAAGACCTTATCCACAGGCCATTTTTGTGCGCTACCGGCCTGTTTTCATCATATTCTGCGATGTTATTCACGGTAGATCACATCACGATCAGGCTGCATCTATGGTCAGTAAGAAACCCGTGGCAGCAGCCACTCATCGCAAGAAGCAGAAAACGACCAAACAGGCGCTTGAACAGGATCCGCATGCCGTTCGGGTTCCTGGTGAGCGGCAGCTGGAGGTGGCTATCGGTCACGAGATTCGGGCACTGCGCAAGCACGCCGGAATCACCGTGGCCGATCTGGCAGAAGAGAGCGGTATTTCCATCGGCATGCTGTCAAAGATCGAGAATGGCCTGACCTCTCCGTCTCTGACAACCCTGAACGCCGTGTCTCAGGCTCTGGGTATCCCTATGTCGCAGCTGCTGCGGCGCTTCGAAGAAGACCGGCAGGCGGTTCAGGTCAAGAGCGGGGAAGGGGCGACAGCGGAACGTCGAGGAAGCCGTGCCGGACATCAGTATCAGTTGCTGGGTGTTCTGGGCCCTAACCAGAGTGGTGTGGTGATGGAGCCCTACATGATCACCTTGAACACCGAATCAGACGTGTTTCCCACCTTTCAGCATGAAGGCCTGGAGTATCTGTATTTTCTGGAAGGCCGTGTCGAATACCGGCATGGACAGAATACCTATCTGATGGAACCGGGTGATTCCCTGTTCTTCGATGCGGATGCACCGCACGGACCGCACAAATTGCTGGAGTTGCCAGCGCGTTACCTGTCAATCATTACCTACCCGAAGTCGAGTTCATATCAGGGTGTGGCCGGGGTGGATGAGTGAGAGCCTGGAGTCTGGGCGAAGCTTCGCAGCCGGCGCAGCGACGGGTGGTGCAAGCCATATACCTGGATCTGCAAATGAAAGATTACTACATCCTGCAGAAACTGTAGAACCTGCGTGACGTTCTGCGTATGAGCGCTCTCCGTTAGTGCCCACAGCCGTGATGCTGAAGGTGTAATCGGTACCGGGGATCAGTGTTGAATCGAGATGGCTGAGAGCATCAAACACACCTTGTATTTCGCCATTGCGGCTTATTTCATAGCCCCGCACGGAGGTGTTGGTGGTGCGCTCCCAGAACAGCTCAGCGGTGGAATCAGAGTAGATCGAGT